>QKDK01000392.1 GCA_003252135.1 Clostridia bacterium | reverse complement strand
GGCAGATTTTGCAGTACATACTGCTGAGATTCTACTGCTTTATTCGGCGCTGATTCCCATGGATATTTTGTATTATAACAAAGCTTAGAATAATTCCACATACCATGCTCATCCCCTGCTTGTTTTATAACTTTTCCAGATCTGAGGATTGTTTCTCCATTGGCTTCGTGGTTTGTAAAACAAAGTGCTGGACCGTCCAGCACGGTTTCCTTAACATCATTATCCAGAAGTTCTTCCCATGTCCCGTTATTCTCTTTAGCAGTCCAGAAAGGGTGTGATTTGGGAAGGTGAAGACATAAAAAAGCTTTTCCGAGCCAGAAAGGTGATTCTGCACAGGAATATCCCTGAACAAGAGGAGAGAACTTACCATAAAATCCAAGTGTCGGTACACCTTTGAATAAAAAATCCTCTCTTGTAAAAAACTGCAGCAGAGATCCCGATGCGATTCTTCTTGCCCTTCCAGGATCTGCATTAGGGTTCCTGCAAAGAAAATTGGCATCCAGCGGACTTGTCGCCGCATTTCTATATATGTTGCTCCTTCCCCACATGTTCGTAAATCCATCACGATCAAAAAAATCCGAATAGGTTTCCATCAGCTTATTTGAATTTTCTTCAAACTGTTGTGCAAGATATGGCTCATGCTCATACCCATATAGCACATTCCAGATCGGTGCATATACATTAAAAGCCCAGCAGGAATAATAATCAAAAGAATGTCCGTCTCGATACCATCCGTCTCCTGCATAGTATGCAAGAATATTCTGCGCATGGTCACGCATGATATCATGATCGATCTCGTAGCCTTCTTTATTTAAAAAAGCTAATACAAGCATATTGAACAGCCGCCAGTTCTGAGGCACCGTATTCCCGTGCGCATACTCATCTAAAAATTCAGCGATTCGATCCTTTTCCTCCTTCGTATAGGTGTCCCAGATTTCCTGTTTACAATTCCACAGGCATATTACAAGAGCACAGGTTTCAACAGTCTGCTGAAATGCTCTGTAATGATTTCCTTTCCCCATTTTTTCTTTTAAGTCATGATAATGACCGACTGAATTCGCATCACCTTTTGTACAGGAACGCAGTATTTGATTTTTATAGTAGCTCTGCAGATGAAATCCTGCTATTACAGTCTCGGGTGCTTCATGTATTACAGGTGCTGCAAGAAAAAATGATCTTGCCAGACCTTCAAAATACTCTGCCTCTTCTTCCAGCCTGCGCTCCATTCCGGATGCATTTTTGTGCGGATATGTGATCTCATCCTCCATACGCGGCATAACCACTGGCTCATCCGCACTCTTTATATTGCAGAATATACCCTGTAACAGGTATATGCAAGCTTCCAGCCAGCTTTCTCTTGTCAGCCCTGTATAAGGACTTATTTCAAAATCCAGATGTCCCGGTTCAAATACCATATTGCACCTCATATGTTTTACTTATTTTTTTTAAAAAGCCAAATAACTGCTGATGTTTTGCATCATCACTATTTTATCGCTATTTTATCTTTTATTCAAGAAAACACTTTTGTTTACCTATATAAAAAATGCACTATCTAATTGCGATAGTGCATTGATTGAATTATCATAAAACATTTAAATCCCATGACACATCTTTGAATATAAATACGGACTTTGTTCTGTTATAACACTTTCCAAAAGTGTGCCAGACCCTGTTGCCATTTTTGCCAGTAATGGATCTGTTATGTTCTGATCCAGACAGCCATCTCCCCTACCGAACGGTTCGCCCATGCGTAATAAGGAATCCATTTCAATGCAATTGTTTCTGTTTTTTCTGCATCTGCCTCCATGTACAGTTCATTCCTGTTTGATATGGTCTTGCGGCCCTTGCTGTAAACTGCAGTAACACCATCCAGTGTTCTTGGCTCCCAGACAGACTGATATGTTCCATTAATATCCATAGTGATACAGTGCAGATTGCCTCCATTATCTTCTTCCTCAAGGCAATAAACAAGCGGCCCTCTCATAACAGCGCATTTTCCTGTATTCTCTCTGACATTACTATTTGACTTCATGATAACGACTGGCATAGAAAAATCAAGTTCTATTATGTTGTCATCCTGCCATGTCCTGCTGATGCAAGCATATCCTTTTTCTATAACTGGCTGTTTTACAGTTTCTTTATTCAGACTCAGCTTATAATTTTTGCACCACCCAGGAATACGGACTGCATATTGAAATTCGACAGGGTTCTTAGTCACTATCTTAATCTTTACTTTACCATCCCACGGATAATTGGTGCTTGTCTCAATCCTGACTGCTTCACCGTTGATCATGTGCTGTATGGTGCTTCCAATAAACAAATGCTGATACACTGCCTGCTCTTTCACAGTATATATATAGCTTCCGACAGATGAAAGCAGCCGTGCTATATTAGGCGGACAGCAGGCTACACCGAACCATTTTTGTCTTGTGGCATCCGTCCTCTGACATTTTTCATCTTTTTCACATGATTCCGGTACTGATTCCAAAGGATTTAAATAAAAGAATCTGGTTCCATCAAGGGAAATTCCACTGATAATACCATTAAAAAGGGTTTTTTCCATGATATCTGCATATCTGGAATCTGGTTCCATTAATAGCATTCGCTGTGCAAAAAACACCAGACCAATGGCGGCACAGGTCTCAGCATATGCTGTCTGATTCGGCAGATCATAATCAAAAGAAAATGACTCACCTGTACTTGACGAACCAACGCTCCCTGTAATATACATCTGCTTTTCTGTAATATTGTTCCATATGTTCTGACAGGCAAGAAGTAAAGATTCATCCTTTGTTTCTTTTGCTACATCTGCCATTCCGCAATACAGATACATGGCGCGTACAGCATGTCCGATTGCAGTGTCCTGCTCTCTGACCGGCTTGTGTGCCTGAAAATATCCCATTTTAAAATAAGTATCGTTCCATAGTGTTCCATTTCCGTAGGTGACTGCTTCCTCTTCAAAATAGTTTGGGCTCTGTCCACGCTGATCAATAAAATATTTTGCGAGCTTTACATGCCTCTCATCTTTCGTGATCCTGTACAGCTTGATCAGGGCCATTTCAATGACTTCATGCCCCGGATATCCTTTTGCTTTCTCAGGTTCAGGTCCAAAAAGTCTGTCTACAAGCTCAACATAGTGAATCATGGCATCAAGGAGCTTTCTTTTCTTTGTCGCCTGATAATAAGCTACCGCTGCCTCCAGCATATGCCCCAGACAATAAAGCTCATGATTGTCCCGCAGATTTGTAAAGCGTTTATCTAGTCCGTTAATGATATAGTAGGTGTTCAGGTATCCATCCGGCTGCTGAGCAGCACAGATAATATCGATCACCTGATCGATCAGCGCTTCTAGTTCGTTGTCTTTATGCCACATCAGAATATTTGCAGCAGCTTCGAGCCATTTTGCTGTATCAGAATCCTGAAAAACCATACCCTGAAAATCTTTATCAGATGTACTGACAGCATTACCTGTCTTTCTTTTTTCAGTGAGCTCACCTGCTATTATGAAATTCATGATGGAATGACTGCTTGTTGCACCTTCGATTCTGTCATTCAATGCTTCCCACTCATAAGGTATTACTTTTGTCCGTGCCAGCTCCATCTTATTCTTCCAAAAGCCTTCTGCCACCAAAACTTCGGCAGGAGTCAGCACATTAGTAAATTTATCTGTATTCATCCTTTACCTCGCGTATGTGCATGTTTATGAACTATGCTTTTTCAATGACTGCCCTGATGACTTGTCCATCCTCTTCCCAGCCAGTCATTGTGTACTCTGATGCCAGGCTTCCAAGAACATGAAATTCTTCATTGCTTACTGTAGCACCATTTTTTTCTATAAAGAATTCCAGCTTTGTAAAATCCTTTGAGATCCTGATGCTGTTTTTCTCTGCAAAGTGTCCTTTATCAAGACTTATATGAAGTTTTTTCTCTCCGGATGCCACATAGGAAAATCTTCTTCCTACACCGTCCTGACAGCTGATCACAAGCTC
>QKDK01000347.1 GCA_003252135.1 Clostridia bacterium | reverse complement strand
AATATGTATTTCTATGTTATGCATTCTGCTGGTCTTTTCATTCAGAATGATTGCGGGATTACAATGGCACCATCCATTGATACGCGGATCGGCTGTAAGTACCGTTATTTTGTCTGCTACAATCTCAGCTCTTGCTGTATCCGGTTCACCGGAATCCTTAAAAATAAGCACCAGTGCTTTACAGTATATTTCCATTGAAAAGTGAGCATTCACTGTTTTTGTTCCGTCATGCATCCAGTTATAAGGAAATTGCGGTGTTGTTTTCAGGTCAGAATCCATCTCGACGCTCTGCAGAACGGTATCTGTCTCTGTGAAACTGCCGCAGTCGATTCTTGCATTCACATATGACATACACCGGTCCAGCAATTTAACTTTCTCGAACGTATTACCGACCAAAGGTCTTTGCCGCAGGAGCCTGGCCGTTGTGTCACTTTGATCTTGATGATTATTGTCAGAAGATATTTCACGATCAACTTTTGAAAACAGGTTAAAAAGACAGTCAGCCATGATGCTGTGCCCTGCGTTCGATGGGTGGAATGCGTCATAAAAGAACTGGTTCTTTGATATGACCTTTCCTTCTCCCATTCTGCTGGTAAACTGCGGTGTTACCGCATCCTTAATGCTGACCATCGGAAGAGCATAATGCCTGCCGATCAGTGCCAGTCTTTCCTGAAGGTTCAAGTCGTCCGCAAAAACAGAAAACAGCAGAATTACTGCCGGGCGGTTTGGCAGCATAAGGATTTTTCTCAAAAGACTTTCAAAACAATCTCCCTTTGTCTCATCCCCTGCATCATTTACCGCAAATTCCACTACCACTATATCCGGCAGAAGTCCGTCTCTTATGATATCCCTTTCGAATCGTATCATACCAAGTTCGGAAGGTGTACCTCCTACCCCTGCTTTCACATACAGAACATTGTCTTGTGCTGCGATTTTATCTGCGAACAGCCTGTAGGATCTATGCGCATAGCACTCTGAATTAATCGGCACGGCACCTGCTCCCTGGGTAATGGAACCGCCTATATAAGCCATAGTTACCTGATTGCCCTGCCTTGCTTTTCTGATTACTCTGTCAAGCCGCACAGTATCTCCTATAGACATCAGCGAGCGCTCTATCATTTCCTTGTAAGCGCAGGAGCTTACATCCACTTTCTCCTCATATACCTCACATGGTGCTTCAAATCCGTCATTCAGGTAGAACCTTACACTTGCTTTAGCCATCCTTTCTGGTCTGTCAAATCGGAATCGTATCTGTCCCGGCTCATCATCATCCTCTGCAAAGGATATATCTGCAAGATAAATTCTTGCTTCCCTTCCGTCTCCAAAGCAGATGGTCTTCATGTTTGTCCCACCATAAAGAAGATCCTTTTTTCCATACATCTGAAAAATAAATTCAACCTTCTCTTTATCATCTCCGGTCTCAACAAAAATACCGATACTGTGCACCAGTCTGTAAAACCCTTTTGCTGACCTTAGCAGATCAAGCATATGCTCATCGGATAAATTACCGGTGAACTGCGCACTTCCTGTCAGTCTGCCGTTATTCTCATAGATGAACTGTATCCCTCGTCCATCCTCCTGTTTCGACCCATAGATGTCCTTATCTCTCATAATATAAAAATAAGGCCTTTGCTCCGGGTCTTTCGGTGCTGTCAGTTCATTCATCTTTTCACACACAAATCCAACTATCTCATCCGGTAATCGGATCCATCCTTTCCTTGCTGCTTACAGCAGGACGTGTATCCGATCCTTCGCCTGTCTGCTGTTGATTAATCCTATGATACGTATTCTCTGTAAAGTTTTCTTATCAATTATTGCGCACTCTGGTAAAGTTCTTGCTGTAATTTCAAGTCAATATCTTCTGTATGCCAATATTTGCATTATTTTTCCATATGTGATATGCTGTGAATAATCAATAGACAAAGGAGTGATGTTATGAGATGCATTAAAGACCTGATACTTTTTGTATTTGTCATTGCCGCAGCATTTCTGTTTTCCGGGTGCGGCAGACTTAAGGAAAATGTTCAAAATCCTGATATTATAAACGTCACTATTCCACCAGCCACAACCAACGCTTCCTGCGTCATAGAACCTGCTGCCGCATCGATTCCAGACACAAAAGCTACTGCTTCATTGCAACCTGAAGTAGTATTAGCTTCAGACTCAGAAGAACAATTTGTCCAATCCCTTCTGGATGCGCTCAATCGGGATGATGTGACCTTTCTTTCTGCAAACTATAAAAGCATATACGAAGAAACAACAAAAGAGGAAACAAAAGCACTGGCAGAAGGCCTTGCTTTTTATCACGAGTATTTTAACCATGAAGCTCTGGTAAGTATTGAATATGCCGGTGAACTGGAGAAAGATTATGATTCTCCTGCAACTTCTGGTAAACAGTATATTGTGAAAAGTGAATCGGGAATAACAAGGGATGTCGAGATTATCGGAATCGGATATGTGAATACAGAATATAAATTCAAAGATGATTTTCTGCTGTACTGCGCAGCGGTCATTAAACGAACGACTGAGTATATCGCAGCAATTCAATCTGAAGATATAGCATATCTGTATGATTATATCAGAATTAGTAACGAAGACGGTGAAGCTTTGCCTTATTCTGATCCGGATCATAATAAGGAGTATGCCGCTGCTGCGCAGGGGCTGCTTGATCGTTATAAGCAGGATATTGATCTAAATACACTGGATTATAAAATGTCTAACAGTATCTCAGGTGCCTGTAATTCTGGGCTGCTCATTGATTTTACACTGACAGGGATGTCTCATTCGTCTACAGCGGTAGAACATACGATCCAGGGCATCTTTGAGTTTCCATCCTATGGAATTCTGGATTCCTGGCGGGAGTAACTTTCGATCTATTTCATACAAAAAACAAAACATGGACTGTATGCCTTCGTACAAGTATGAATCAGCCTATATAGGCATCTCACGCTTTACCGGTAACAGTCCATATAATTTAATTATATTATTCTGCAGTCAGTTCAACCAATACAGAGTCTCTGACATATAGATCTTCAGTTTTATGCTGTCTCGATCGAATTATCAGCCTGGAGCTTCAGCACCTCTACTGCCTGCTCACGCATCTTGTATTTCATGATCTTCCCGGCAGCATTCATTGGGAACTCGGTTACGAACTGAACATATCTTGGTACCTTGTGTTTTGCCATGCTCTTCATAACATATTCTTTCATTTCATCCTCCGTAGATACGATCCCCTCCTTCAGAATTACACATGCCATGATCTCTTCGCCGTACTGCTTGCTCGGAACACCGATGACCTGCACATCCTTCACCTTTTCATGGGTATACATAAAGTCTTCGATTTCTTTCGGATATATGTTTTCTCCGCCGCGGATGATCATGTCCTTGATGCGTCCGGTGATCTTGTAATTGCCGTCAGGCAGCTTTCTTGCCAGGTCACCTGTATGCAGCCAGCCATCCTTGTCGATTGCAGAAGCAGTTGCTTCCGGCATCTTATAATACCCTTTCATAATGTTGTAACCGCGGGCAACAAATTCACCGTCGGTATTGAAAGGAAGCTCTTCGTTGGTCTCCGGGTCAACAATACGGCATTCTACACCGTAAATTGCACCGCCAACTGTATTAACACGGGTCTCAATGGAATCTGTTGTCTTGCTCATGGTACAAGCAGGAGAAGCTTCGGTCTGACCATAGGTAATACAGATTTCATCCATATGCATCTTTTCAAACACTTCCTGCATGACCTTGATCGGGCATGGACTTCCGGCCATGATTCCGGTTCGCATATTAGAAAAATCTGTGACAGCCATATCTTCATGTCCGAGCATAGCGATGAACATGGTCGGAACCCCGTGGAACGCCGTTATTTTCTCTTTGTTGATGCAGGCAAGCGATTTCTTCGGAGAGAATACAGGCATCGGGCACATCGTTGTTCCGTGCGTCATGGATGCCGTCATGGCAAGCACCATACCAAAGCAGTGGAACATCGGAACC
>QKDK01000266.1 GCA_003252135.1 Clostridia bacterium | reverse complement strand
AAAAATAAACGCAATTTACAATTCAAGATAGCCGAACATTTAATGGTGTTATTATGCAATATGTCTTTCCTTATATCACTCTGCCGTACTTCCAAGGAGGTCAAATAATGACATTTGGTCAGACTCCGGAATATCTCCTAATATGCCAAGCTCTGCCATGGTATCAGCTACCGTAGTACTGACCTTGCAACGGGTCTTAAAATCATTTCTTGATAGGAACTGCCCTCTTGCTGCTCCTATCACGATCTGGTCTGCAGCTTTTTCGCCTAATCCATCAATACTGCAGAGAGAAGGCATGATCTTACCGTCAATTACCTGATATTCCTTTGCCTTTGCTCTGTATATATCAATTGGCATAAATTCAAAGCCTCTGGCATACATTTCCAGAACATTTTTCATGTCTTTAAGTACATCTTCTTCTTTATTTGTGAGCTTAACTGCAGGGTCTTTTGATTCTGACCGGCTTTTCAGCTGCTGCATCTCCCTCAACAGGACATCCCTGCCGCGGCACATAAGCTTGTAGTTCATGGCGGACGCACGTATTCCAAAGTAAGCTGCATAATAGGCAAGCGGATAATATACTTTAAAATAAGCAATGCGGAAGGCCATCATGACATAGGCACAGGCGTGAGCCTTTGGAAACATGTACTTGATCTGTTTACAGGACCACAGATACCAGTCTGGTACGTTGTGCTTTGACATCTCGACTTCCCACTCCGGTGTGAGACTCTTTCCCTTACGTACACTTTCCATGATTTTGAATGATAATCCACTCTCGACCCCCATGGATATCAGATATGTCATGATATCATCTCTTGTACAGATGGCAGTTGCCAGTGTACATTTCTTTTCTGCAATCAGTGTCTGGGTGTTATTCAGCCAGACGTCAGTACCATGTGAAAGTCCTGATATTCGTATCATATCGGAAAAGGTCTTTGGCTTTGTATCCTTTAGCATCTGAATAACAAAATCAGTGCCAAGCTCCGGTATACCAAGACTGCCAAGGTCACAGCCGTCAATATCCTCCGGTCTGATTCCAAGAGCTTCTGTACTTTCAAAAAGTGAAAGGACTTTTTTATCGTCCATTGGGATATCCTTGGCAGATACATGTGTAATGTCTTCCAGCATACGGATCATCGTCGGATCATCGTGCCCAAGAATATCAAGCTTTAACAAATTGTGGTCAATAGAGTGATAATCAAAGTGTGTGGTTATCGTCTTCGTAGTCATATCATTTGCAGGACGCTGCACCGGAGTAAAAGAATAGATTTCTTCTCCGTGCGGAAGTACAATGATGCCGCCGGGATGCTGTCCTGTTGTTCTCCTGACACCTTCACAGCCTTTGGCAATGCGCTCCATCTCTGCTTTTCTCTTATGAATACTTCGCTCTTCACAGTATTTGATAACATAACCATATGCAGTCTTGTCAGCCAGGGTTCCTATGGTTCCTGCACGGAAGGTATGACCTTCGCCAAAAATGACCTCTGTATAATCATGTGCTTTACTCTGGTATTCACCGGAAAAGTTAAGGTCTATATCTGGTTCCTTATCTCCGTTGAAGCCAAGGAATGTTTCAAAGGGAATATTGTTGCCGTCCTTTTTTAACGGTTTTCCACACACAGGACATATAGCATCCGGCAGGTCGAATCCTGAGTTCGCTGAATTTTCTTTCACCACCTCAGAAGTAAAATCACTATAGAAACAGCTGTCGCAGTAGTAATGCGGCGGCAACGGGTTCACCTCGGTGATACCTGCCATGGTCGCAACAAAAGAAGACCCGACAGAACCACGAGAACCAACCAGATAGCCATCCTCATTTGATTTCCATACTAATCTTTGCGCAATAATATACATAACGGCGAATCCATTGGTGATAATTGAATTCAGCTCGTGCTCCAGACGTTCTGAAACAATTTCTGGAAGCTCTTTGCCGTACATACTATGGGCTTTATCATAACATATCTGTCGTAAGGTTTTATCGGAATCCTCGATGACAGGCGGACATTTGTCAGGGCGCACCGGAGATATCTTCTCAATGCGGTCAGCAATCAGATTCGTATTTGTAATGACTACTTCTTCAGCCTTTTCTTTTCCAAGATAGGAAAATTCTTCAAGCATTTCTTCTGTGGTCCTTAGATACAGCGGCGCTTGATTATCTGCGTCCTTATAACCTTTTCCGGCCATGATGATCCTTCGATATATCTCGTCCTCCGGATTCATAAAGTGCACATCACAGGTCGCAACCACAGGCTTGTTATATGTCTCTCCGAGCTGTACGATCTTTTTGTTGATTTCGATCAGGTCTTCTTTTGTATTGACGGTATATTTATCGCTATCAAGCATAAATTCGTTGTTGCCAAGCGGCTGTATCTCATAATAATCATAAAATCTGGCAAGCCGCACGATTTCATTTTGGGAACGGTTATTTAAGTAAGCCTGATAAAGCTCACCGGCTTCGCATGCAGAACCGATCATCAGACCTTCGCTGTACTTGATATATAGGCTCTTTGGAATTCTTGGCCGCTTTTGATAATAATCTATATGTGAGTAGGATATCAGCCGGTATAGATTGACTCTGCCGATATCATTCATACATAAAATGACTGCATGATAAACAGGCATAGTCTTGATTACATTATCTGACAAACGTCCCATGGAATTAATGTCAGACAGACATTTGATCTCCTTTTCTTTCATCATATCCATGAATCTCAGGTAGATCAATGCGGTGCATTCGGCATCGTTAACTGCCCTGTGATGCCCTTCCAGCGGTATATTCAGGTGCTTTGCCACAAAGTTCAGTTTATATGCCGCAAGTCCTGGCATTAAAAGTCTTGCAAGACCAACCGTGTCGATATATGTCATATCAAAAGGCAGAGAAAGCCTGACAGCATCATTTTCAATAAAGCCGACATCGAACTGTGCATTGTGTGCGACCAGAATACAATCCTTGCAAAAGCTTAAGAAATCAGGCAGTATCTTATCGATCACCGGTGCATCCATGACCATATCATCTGTAATTCCGGTAAGCTTTGTGTTCTCAAAGGGAATCGGCATCTCAGGATTGACAAAGGTCGAAAAACGATCTACGATCTGACCCTTGCTTATTTTGACTGCGCCGATCTCTGTTATCTTATCTTTGTTAACATGCAGACCGGTCGTCTCTATGTCAAATACAACATAATCGGTATCAAGCTGCTGGTTCCTGGAATTCACAACGATATCCTTTACATCATCAACCAGATACGCTTCAACACCATAAATAATCTTAAATTCCTTATATCTTTCCAGCAATTCCGGATTATCAGCATAATCTTTTTTGTTCAGCGCATGATTGGCTTCTGTAAATGCCTGCACAACTCCATGATCCGTAATAGCCACGGCTCTGTGTCCCCAGTCAAATGCAGTCTTTACAAGCGCTTTCGGACTGACGACAGAATCCATATCGCTCATTGTGGTATGTGCATGCAGCTCCACTCTCTTTAATGGATAGGTATCCTTCCTTTTTACGGTAAAATCAGGAATCTTCTTTATTCCGACGATAGAACCTATAGTTATCTCTTTTTCGTAGGTGTCAAACTGTGCATAGCCTTTGAACTTAATGAACTGGTTAGAAACAATGGCTTCATGAACTTCATCCATCTGCTCAGTCTTTGCAAATATCTTTGCAGATATCGTATCGGTATAATCGGTCACGGTAAAGGTAACAAGGAATTTTTCATTCTTAAGCTCTCTTTCCTCCCATTGAATGATTCTGCCGCGAAGTACGACCTCTCCGATTTCATCCTGAATGTCTTTGATATCTGTTACATCTCCCTCAAAAGGTCTTCCATATAAGATATCCGGATCACTTGGCAGCTTCTTTTTGCCAAATCGCCCCTTATCATATGCTTTCGAAGTGCTTTTGCTGACAGGCTTTTCTGATTCTCCAGATTTTTGCGTTGTTTTTTGTGCTGTTTCCTGCCCCTGTGTGCCATACGCATCACCTGTCTTTTGCTGATTTT
>QKDK01000314.1 GCA_003252135.1 Clostridia bacterium | reverse complement strand
CCTGACGTTTCAGCTCATACATAACAATTGCTGCAGCAACAGCTGCATTCAGTGATTCTACCTGGCCTTCCATCGGTATTCTGATTTTATGATCTGCTTTCTGAACTGAAATCGCCGACAGGCCCTGTGACTCATTACCGATCAGAACAGCTGCTTTTTTATCATATGTAATCTGGGTATACTCAACAGATCCTTTCAGATGTGTTGCATATAGAATAATTCCTGCATTTTTCAGTCGTACAAGCATCTCCTGGAAATCTTCGAAATAAAGGAATGGCATACGAAAGATTGCGCCCATGGTAGAGCGGATGACCTTGGGGTTATACATATCGACCGACTCTTTGCTTAGCAGAATGCCATCAATCCCAGCTGCTTCTGCAGTCCTCATAATTGTTCCCAGATTACCCGGATCACGCAGATCTTCGAGCACCAGCAGTCTGACCTTAGCTCTGGTCAGAAGCTCCTCCATTCGGTACTTTGGCATAGCAACAACAGCGAGTATGCCTTGTGGTGTTACTGTTTCGGAAATCTCCCTGAATACATTATCAGAAACAATCTCTACTAAGATACCTTCTGGTATTCCATCCATTGCTCCTGCCAGAGAAAAATAACTTTCAGAAAGGTAGACCTTCTCAATGCTGTCCATTCGGTCGTGAACGACCTCATCGAAAAGCTTCTTTCCCTCAATGACAAATACCTGCTCTTCCTCACGAAGTTTTGATTTCTTCTGCAGCGCTACGATTCTTTTCATTTGCGCATTTCCTGCTGAGCTTATCATACTCTGTCCTCCGTATGGGATCACTGTCTGTCATCTTCGTCTGCTGCTTAATCAGCTGTCTTGTCTGCGAACTTAGTCTGCGATCTTAGCTTGTGATCTTAGTCTGCGATCTTAGTCTGCGATCTGTCACTGTTCCTGCAGACGTAACAGTTTTTCTGCCTGATCTGCTGCAGTCAGGTTGTCAATGACCTCCTGAATGTCACCATTCATGACATCATCCAGTCTGTGCGTTGTAAACTTAATTCTATGATCGGTGCAGCGGCCCTGCGGAAAATTGTAAGTACGAATCTTTTCTGAACGGTCACCGGTTCCTATCTGGTTCTTTCTTGCAGCCGCCTCAGCGTCATGTGCTTTTTCCAGCTCAAGCTCATATAATCTGGACCGCAGGACACGCATCGCTTTGTCGCGATTTTTTAACTGAGATTTTTCATCCTGACACGAAATAACAATACCTGTTGGAATATGTGTCAGTCTGACCGCCGAGTCTGTTGTATTAACACACTGTCCGCCGTTACCAGATGACCTGAATACATCGATACGGCAGTCATTTGGGTCAACAAATACGTCCACTTCTTCCGCTTCCGGCATGATTGCAACGGTCGCTGTAGATGTATGAATTCTGCCGCCTGATTCTGTAACAGGAATACGCTGTACGCGGTGTACACCACTTTCATATTTCAGCTTGGAATAAACACCTTTACCCAGAATCATAAAGATGACTTCCTTGTAGCCGCCCAGTCCGTTCTCATTAAGATTCATCATGTCAATCTTCCAGCGCATGTTTTCTGCGTACTTTACATACATGCGGAACAGTTCTGCTGCAAAAAGTGCAGCTTCATCACCACCTGCGCCGCCTCTGATCTCGACAATAACATTCTTTTCATCATTAGGATCCTTTGGGAGCAGTAGTATCTTTAAGCTCTCTTCAATAGCTGTCAGGCGCTCCTTGCATTCTGACAGTTCTTCCTTGGCAAGTTCACGAAGCTCTTCATCACTTTCATCGTCAAGCATGGCAAGACTGTCTTCTATTGCTTGTTTTGTATCTTTGTATTCATTATATTTATCAACGATATCTGTCAGGTCATTTTGTTCTTTCATCAATTTGCGATATCTGGCCTGATCGTTAATGACAGAAGGTTCATTTAGTTCATCAAGAATTTCCTGAAAGCGAATCAACAAATCTTCTAATTTATCAAACATAGTTTACTCTCCATCCTGTGCTTCTTTGGCACATTTGCTTTCCGCAGTGACAATTCGGTCCAGCCCTGCCAGATCCTTGTACACTTTAATATTATAATAATCTGCTTTCAGAAGCGCTTTGACCTGGTCAGCCTGCTCACAGCCAATCTCAAGAAACAGCTTTCCGCCGCAATTCAGATAATTCTTTGACTGTTCTGCTATGATTCGGTAAAAATGCAGACCGTCTTCTCTTCCATCTAATGCAAGATGCGGTTCATGATCTTTGACCTCCTGCATCAGCTCATTAATTTCAGCGGTTGGTATATAGGGCGGATTTGAGACAATGAAGTCAAATCTTCCTTCAATGTTCTCAAACATATCACTTTTTATGAATTGTACTTCAGCCTGATTTACTGCTGCATTTTGACGTGCTATGGCAAGTGCCGCTTCCGAAATGTCAGAAGCTGCCACATAAGCAGGTCTGCCAAGCTTAACTATACTGACCGCAAGGCAGCCAGAACCAGTGCACAGATCAAGCACTTTCTTGCTGTCCGCTTCTTTTATGACCATTTCTGCAAGTACTTCTGTGTCTAGTCTTGGTATCAGCACATCCGCTGTCACCGCAATCAAAAGTCCCATAAAATCCTGATATCCTGTGATGTATTGCAGCGGAATATGTGCTTCCCGCATCGAAACATAAGATTCAAACCTGTGCAGAACTTCTTCAGGTATAAGATCCTCTTTATGAAGAAGATAATCAATTCTTTTGATGCTGCCAGCTGCCTCCAGTAAAAGAAAGGCATCTTCCGATTCTGTCCTAAGCCTGGTGCGGGCATTCTTCAGTGCCTGCTCCCAGGTGACGCAATCCTGCTTCATTTCTTTTCCTTTTCATCAAAAACAAAAAACTTGTCAAGTGCCCGCAATATCTCATCTTCCTCATCAGGCTCCTGAATCTCAAAGGATTCCTGTTTCATCAGAACCTCCTTGCGTCCCTTTGCAGGGTGCTCAACATAAGTCTTCGCCTTGTCACCGGCATCAAGTACCTTGTCAAGTCCAGACAGATCCTCTGCCTGTACTGCCTGTACAGCCTGCTTATGTAAAGAGGATGTCAGGCCTTCGTCAGCACCTGCAGCATCGCTCTCCATGATATCTTTATCTTCAGTTTCAAACTCAGTCGCAGACACAGTCTCAGACTCAGTCCTGTACATCAATACATCTTCATCCTTCTCTGTGAAACTGTATGCTTCATTCTTGTTCTCACTGCCTGTTTCGTTCTGATTCTCACTGCCTGTATCTTCGTAAAGATCCTTGCTGTTGTTTTCTGATTTATCTGCCTCATTCTGCTTATCAAGAAACTTTCTCCAGTCAAAAACTGCTTCCACCGATGCTATAGCGACTTCAAGCATTGACTCATCCGGTTCTTTTGTCGTAAGTCCCTGTATCCAGAAGCCTGGTTTGCTCAATACTCTTACAACCGCAGAATCATGATTTCCGGCATATCGGATAAATTCGTAGGCTACTCCAGCGATTACCGGAACAAGCAGAATTCGGATCAGTGCCTGCAGCCAGATCTGATCTGCTCTGATAAAGGAAAAGAAAATAATACTCAAAAATATAACAAAAAACATAAAACTGGTTCCGCAGCGTTTGTGAAACCTGGTCTGCTTCATGGCATTTTCCACTGTCAGCTCGTATCCGTTTTCTATACAGTTGATCGTCTTATGCTCTGCTCCGTGATAACGGAACACACGTTTTATATCATCTACCTGTGAAATTGCTACAACATACCCGATAAATAAACCGATTCTAAGTACCGCTTCTACAATCAGCAGTACAGCCTGAGAGTCAATTACTTTTGTCAGAATGCGTGACAGGAACAAAGGCAGCAGCATGAATACAGCAACCGAAAGTATTACGGAAAAAGCAATAGTCCCAGCTATCATCGCTTTGTCCTGAAGTTCTTCCTTTTTCTTATCCTGTTCCGGAGTTTTTGATTTCTTTGCCGACTTGGCTTTTGCTTTCTTTTTTTTGTCTGCTTTTTTGATTTCTTCCTTTTTCATCTCTTCTTCATCTTCAAAGAAGCTTGCCGAAAAGGATAATGTCTGGATTCCAACTACCATGGAGTCTATGAACGCAACCACGCCGCGGATGATCGGTAGTTTCAAAATCGCTTTGTGCTCTTTATCTCCGCTCGTTTTAATATCAACTGCTATTTCATTATTTGGTTTTCTAACAGCCACTGCGTATTTATTCTTGTTCTTCATCATTACGCCTTCAATGACTGCCTGTCCGCCAATCTCTGATGACCGCATATGCACCCCTGCCTTTCTGATTCGAATTCCCCCACTCCTGCAATGTTTACCATTTAAAAATAGGTTGAGATTTTGTTAACCTCAACCTGTTCTTCTATCATATTCTGATTTCCTAGTTGTTTGCTAAACCGTATTTACGATTAAATTTGTCAATCGCACCACGAGCAACTGAACTTTTCTGCTGACCTGTGTAAAACGAATGGCACTTAGAACAAATTTCTACGTGAACTTCCTGTTTTGTTGATCCGGTAACAAACTCATTGCCACAGTTACAAGTTACCTTTGCCTGATAGTACTTCGGTTGAATTGCTTCCTTCATGTTATCACCTCTCATATCCAAATCTAATCTTTATAATATCAAGTAGCCGCATAAAATGCTCCTCTGTACAGCCACTACATTGACACGAGCTCATTGCATTCCACAACAGCCTTGTCATTATAGCATAAATCACAAGTGATTGCAATACCTAATAAAGGCATATGTATAATTATTTTTTAATGCCTGACTTCATCTTTCATGATAGTTCCTCATACCAAACGTGTTTTTTTAATCATCTCGATGAATTCTTCATTGTTTTTTGTCTGTGTGAACATATTAATGATACGTTCAACCGCATCATCCGACTTTATACTGTTCAAAGCTCTTCTCATCAGATAATTTGCTTCGATCTCTGCCTGTGTCAGGAGCAGATCTTCCCGTCTTGTACTTGATTTTGGAAGATCGATTGCAGGGAAGATTCTTCTCTCTGAAAGATTTCTGTCAAGAACAAGCTCCATATTACCGGTTCCTTTGAATTCTTCGAATACAACATCATCCATACGACTTCCAGTTTCTACGAGCGCTGTTGCAAGGATGGTCAGGCTGCCGCCTTCCCTCATGTTTCTTGCTGCTCCAAAAAAACGCTTTGGCATATGCAGTGCAGCCGGGTCAAGACCGCCGGATAACGTGCGTCCGCTCGACTGAACTGTCAGGTTATAAGCCCTTGACAGCCTAGTGATGCTGTCAAGCAGAATCACCACATCCTTCTTGAACTCTACCAGACGTTTGGCTCGTTCAATGACCATCTCTGAAACTCTTCTATGATTATCAGGTTCTTCATCAAAAGTAGAGTATATAACTTCAACATTCTCTCCCTCAATGGACTCCTTCATATCTGTTACCTCTTCAGGACGTTCATCGATTAACAGGATAATCAGATGGATTTCTTTATGATTCGTTGTGATTGCTTTTGCTATTTGTTTTAGAAGGGTCGTCTTTCCGGCTTTAGGCTGAGATACGATCATTCCTCTCTGTCCCTTCCCGATTGGGGATATGATATCGACCATGCGCATGGATACACAGCAGCCCGGCATTTCAAGGTGAATGCGTTCATTCGGATAGATCGGTGTCAGATCTTCGAAACGTTTTCTGTGGACCGCCTCCGAAGGATGTCTGCCGTTTACCGACTTAACGAATAAAAGCGCACTGAATTTTTCTGTCTGACTCTTTATCTTTGTATTTCCTACAATGATATCTCCCGTCTTCAGATTCAGTTTACGGATCTGTGCAGGTGCAACATAGACATCATTTTCTCCCGGAAGAAAATTATCGCATCGTATGAATCCATATCCATCCGGCATGATTTCAAGAATTCCTTCCTTGATCTCCCCGCTGTCAAGGTGCTCGATCTCAGGTCTTCTGCCTTCGTTTCTATGCTTTTGCGGCTGCTGTCTGTAATCGCTGCTGCCATTTTCTTCTTTTCTATATGTTCTGCCGCTCTGCGGCTGTTCTGATTTTTCGGCAGTTTCTGTATTCACCTGCGTTGATTCAGTTTTTTCGACCGTTTCTGTATTCACCTTCGGTGCTTCTGATTCTTTTACAGTATCAGCATTCACTTTTGTTGGTTCTGATTCTTCGACAACCGCTGTGTTCTTTTTAGATTGTGCTTCTTCAGTAATTTTTTCAGACTCTGCAGCTTTTTTCTCTGCTAATCGATTGTCCTTAGGATGGATTTTTTTTGCTTCCTGCGGCTTTTTATCTCCAGCTTTTTCAGCTGCTGTTTTTTCTTTTGAAACATGTTCTTTCACTGCATGTTCTTTCGATGTATGTTCTTTCACTGCATGTTCTTTCACTGCATGTTCTTTCACTGCATGTTCTTTCACTGCATGTTCTTTCACTGCATGTTCTTTCACTGTATGTTCCTTCGCTGCAGTTTCCATCACAGACTGTTCCGGCGTTGAAACTGCCTTCGGTATCTTTTTTACCTTTTCATTTGGTGCATCGTTTTTATTTTTCATGCTTTCATTTTTATCAGTATTAGTATTATACTGTGAGTCAGTACTGTTTTTATCCAAAACATCGTCTGAATCGCGCATCAGCTGAACAATATCATTTTTACGCATAGAGGCAGAAAGGACGATTCCTTTCACTTTTGCCGCTTCTTTTAACTGGGCAAGCGTCATTTTATCAAATTCTTCTGTCATATTGGGTCTCCTTGTAAATGGCCATAACGCAGGTCATACCTACGAGGCAGTATAAGTTTTTTCTTGTTCTTCATCTCTGGATTTTTGTTCTGAATAAAGTGAAACAGCCCGATGGACTAATGATAAGCTCCTGATCGCATAAGATCTGTAGAAAACAACATATTTCAGATGTGAATCATAGATATTGTCACATTAAGATATCTATATTATACACATCTTTACGGATAAATCAAATATTTTGTTCCATAGCACATTCTATACTGTTATTTTCAGGTTTTAGAACATTTCGCTATGGATTTCAGACATGCAGTATGGTAAAATTTTGATAGAAGAAACATGAAAAACAGCACTGGACAGCTTCATCACAGCATATGTTTTTGACAGGCGGACCAGTAAGAAGGAGGAACCATGAACCAGCATAAACTTCAGCCAGGCAGTCTTTTAAATTCCCGGGGCGAGCTTTCGGAAGCCGGGTATGCGAATTCATTGCTTAAGACCTATGATCGCAGTCAGATCAGGGGAAACAGAACAAGAATTAAGGAATGGGATTATTATCTGATTTATGATGATACCTTTGGAATCGCGCTGACAATTGCCGATAACTCCTATATGGGGTTTCACAGTGTATCCTTACTTGATTTTATCGGCCACACTGAAGTTACCATCAGTCCCATGACACTGCTGCCTATGGGACGTACCAGACTTCCTTCTACTTCAGCTGCCGGCAATGTCTCTTTCCGTAACAAAAAAATAGATATCAGCTTTTCACATACCAGGGATGGGAGGAGGCTCTATGCCTATATTCCAGATGAAAAACAGGAAGCTTTATTAGAGATTGACATTCTCCTGACAAATGAGCCCTCTGATTCCATGGTGATCGCTACACCGTTTGCGGAAAAAAAGACTGCCTTTTATTACAACCAGAAAATTGTCGGTATGCACGCGGCAGGAAGTGTGCTTTATCACGGTCAGCGGCATGAGTTCTCACCAGCGGATTCATTTGGAATACTCGACTGGGGTCGCGGTGTCTGGACCTATAAGAATACCTGGTACTGGAGCGCCGCATGCGGGATGAATGACGGACATCTGTTCGGTTTTAATTTGGGTTATGGTTTTGGTGACACATCCGCTGCCAGTGAAAATATGCTTTTCTATGACGGGACAGCACATAAGCTCGAACAGGTCACATTTGAGATTCCTAAAAATGAAGCTGCACAGGAGCAATACATGAGCCCCTGGATCTTTACTTCTTCCGACAGGCGTTTTGAAATGCAGTTTGTCCCTGTTCTGGATCGGTTCTCCAATACGGATGTCTGCATCATTGCAAGCAGACAGCATCAGGTCTTTGGATATTTTTCCGGAAAGGCCGTTCTGGATGACGGCCGTATCATTACCCTTGATCACTTTCTCGGTTTTGCGGAAAAAGTATCAAATAAATGGTAAAGTCTTGAATGCTTATTTTGAAAGTGATACTATAGATACGAAAAAAGTTGCATATTGCGGGTGAACCGCTGAAAATACGATAAAAGGAGTTATACTATGACAGTTTATGAACAAGCTCTGGCATTGCACGAAGAATGGAACGGTAAGCTTGAAACGGTTCCAAAGTGCCCCATCAACAGTAAGACTGACCTCACCTATGCCTATACACCGGGTGTGGCTGAACCATGCAGGGTCATTGCAGATGATCCTTCAGCTGCGTATAAATATACCATTAAAGCTAATACCATAGCCGTGATCTCTGACGGAAGTGCTGTTCTTGGTCTCGGGAACATCGGCGCTAAAGCTGCCATTCCTGTAATGGAAGGCAAATGTGTCCTCTTCAAGCAATTTGGCGGTGTGAATGCATTTCCAATCTGTCTTGACACACAGGATACCGAAGAAATCATCAGGACCGTCCAGCTGATCGCACCGGTACTTGGCGGTATCAACCTTGAGGACATCTCGGCGCCCAGATGCTTTGAAATCGAAACAAGACTAAAAGAACTGCTCGATATTCCTGTATTTCACGATGATCAGCACGGAACTGCCATTGTCGTTCTTGCAGGTGTAATCAATGCGCTTAAGCTGACAAAAAGAACTCCGGCATCCTGTAAGGTCGTAGTGAACGGTGCGGGTTCTGCCGGCGTTGCCATCTCAAAGCTTTTGTTGTCCTATGGTTTTGAAAACCTGATTCTCTGCGACCGTTACGGTATTCTTAATGAAAGCACCATGGAGCTCAATTACATGCAGAAAGAAATGTATGCCTGTACAAATCCCGAAAAAAAGACCGGTCTGCTCTCGGACGCTCTTTTGGGTGCCGATATCTTTGTTGGTGTTTCCGCTCCAGGCATCGTTACGAAAGAAATGATCGCTTCCATGAATAAAGATGCCATCGTGTTCGCCATGGCCAATCCGGTTCCAGAGATTATGCCAGATCTTGCCAAAGAAGCAGGTGCAAGGGTAGTCGGCACCGGAAGGTCTGATTTCCCAAATCAGGTAAACAATGTCCTTGCCTTCCCCGGAATCTTCAAAGGTGCACTGGAAGGTCATGCTAAGCAGATTACAGAAGAGATGAAGCTTGCTACCGCAAAGGCAATCGCCAGTCTTGTTACCGACGAAGAACTTTCCGAGGATTATATTCTCCCGCCTATCCTAGATCCGCGTGTCAGCTCACTGGTTTGTGACACCGTGAAAAAATATATCTGAGAGGAGCATATTATATGCCTTCTGAAGCAATGATGCTTTATAAGCTGATCCTTTTGTATATACTGAACCGGGTAGATTTTCCACTGACCAACAACCAGCTGACTGAATTTATCCTGGAGAAAGAATATACCAACTATTTTAATGTGCAGCAATCCATTTCCCAGTTGATCGATGATGATTACATTGTGATGGAAACAATACGGAACAATTCCCTGTACAAGATCACAGAATCCGGTAAACAGACCCTGTCATTCTTTAAGAACGACATCTCCCCAGGTATCTGCAGGGATATTGATATGTATCTAAGTAAGAATGAATACCAGCTGCGGGAGGAAGTCGCAAATCCGGCAGATTATGAAAAACAAAAGACAGGTGATTATCTCACCCGTCTTCAGGTCATTGAACATGGTACCATTCTTTTTGAAATCAAGCTTTCAGTAGCCTCTGAAGAAGAAGCGATCCGTATCTGCAATGACTGGAAAAATGTCAATGCCGAACTTTACCGCTGTGTCGTAACGAAACTGATGTCTAGTCCTTCGCAGGAACCTCAAGATTCCGAACAGACTCCAAAATCTCCGGATTCTGACCAGTTTCTATAATCTTCGAATCCTGAACAGTCTCTAAAATCGCCGGATCCGCATCAATCACAGGAGTAAGATGCGACTCAATCACAGTCCAGATTTCATCTCTGCCCTGTTTGGTCAGCGCAGAGAACGGAATGATCTGTATATCTTTTTTCAGTTTTAAGCTTTGCCTTATCATCTTTATCTGTGTCTGAATCTGACTCCGGTTGATCTTGTCAAGCTTTGTTGCAATGATCACCGGAGTTTTTTTATTGGCAAGAATCCACTCCAGCATATTTTTATCCTGTGCTGTCGGTTCATGCCGTATATCTAGAAGCAAAAAGATCAATTGCAGCTGTGCGGAACCATTCAGGTAACGGTTGATCATTTTAGCCCACTTCTCTTTTGTCTGAACAGATACTTTCGCGTATCCATAGCCCGGAAGATCAACAAAATATAGCGCATCATTAATATGATAAAAGTTAATTGTCTGTGTTTTACCAGGCTGAGATGAAGTCCTGGCAAAGGACTTCCGGTTCAGCAATCCGTTGATCAGTGATGACTTTCCGACATTCGACCGGCCTGCAAATGCAAACTCCGGGTGAAGGTTGACTGGCAGCGTACTTGTAATGCCGCATACTGTCTCAAGTTCCATGTTTTTTAAAATCATTCTATGTCTCCTTATTGAGTATCTGCATTAGTTTCCTGCAAGCATCAAGCCGGCAAAATGCAGCTGTCATTTTTTATCGGGATGTACAAGTGCGTGCTGCAGAACATCCTCCATCGTCTCTGCATAGATCAGGACAATTCCTTCCAGAATCTCTTCTGCAATATCTTCCACGTCTCTTCTGTTCTTTTCCGGAAGAATCACTTGTCTGATACCCGCTGTTTTAGCCGCCAGTATTTTTTCTTTTAACCCGCCGATCGGCAGTACACGCCCTCGCAGTGTAATTTCACCTGTCATGGCCGTATCGGCCCGTACCGCATTTTTTGTTATTGCTGAAATCATAGCAGTCGCCATGGTTATACCTGCCGAAGGACCGTCTTTTGGTACTGCCCCCTCAGGGATATGAATATGAATATCATTCTTTTCAAAGTAGGAAGATTCAATCTTGTAATTTTCAGCCACAGATCGAATATAACTGATTCCGGCCTTTGCTGATTCTTTCATGACATCTCCAAGCTGACCGGTCAGTTCAAAGCTTCCTTTTCCCGGCATCGTATTCACTTCTATCTGCAGTGTATCACCGCCGACACTGGTCCATGCAAGGCCGCGTACAATACCGATCTCATCATTTCTGTTTGCCTTGTCAAAAGTGTATTTGATCTTGCCAAGATATTTTTCGAGGTTTTTATTTGTTATACTGATTTTATCCAGTTTTTCTTCCTCTAAAAGTTCTCTCGCAGCTTTTCTGCATATCTCCCCGATCCTTCTTTCAAGATTACGCACACCGGCTTCCTTAGTATATCCGGTTATGATTGCTTCCAAAGCCTTATCAGAGAATTTCAGCTGTTTTTCTTTCAGACCATTCTTTTTAATCTGCTTTGAAACCAGATGCTGTCTTGCAATATGAACCTTTTCATTCTGTGTATAGCTGTTCACTTCAATCAGTTCCATACGGTCGAGCAGAGGTCTCGGTATCGTCTGGGTGGAATTCGCTGTTGCAATAAAAAGTACTTCAGAAAGATCTATCGGAATTTCTACGTAGTGATCTACAAATTTATTATTCTGTTCAGAGTCCAGAACTTCAAGTAAGGCCGATGCGGTATCTCCTTTATAATCACTGCTGACTTTATCAATTTCATCAAGAAGCATCAGCGGATTTTTAACTCCGGCAGATTTTAAACCAGACGCAATTCGTCCGGGAAGAGCACCGACATATGTCCTCCTGTGTCCTCTGATCTCTGCTTCATCCCTGACCCCGCCAAGACTGATGCGTATATATTTTTTATTCAGTGCTGCGGCTACCGAGTGAGCTATGGATGTCTTTCCTGTTCCCGGCGGTCCCACCAGACAGATGATCGGACTTTGTCCCTTGTCGGTCAGAGAACGTACAGCAAGAAACTCAAGCATGCGCTCCTTGACCTTTTCCAGGCCGTAATGGTCTCTTTCAAGAATTTGTTTTGCATACTTGATATCCATATTCTCTTTTTCGGTTTTATCCCACGGCAGTGCCAGCAGCATTTCGATATAACCTCTTGCCACAGCACTTTCCGATGAATTGCCTGCAATACTTTTGAACCGCAGAATCTCTTTTCTGATCTTTTCTTTTACGGATTCCGATGCCGTCAGTCCGTTCAGCTGATTAAGAAAATTCTCAGCATCCGAAACAGTACTGGTCTCTCCAAGTTCCTCCTGAATGATCTTCATCTGCTCCCGCATGATGTATTCCTTCTGGTTCTTATCTACCTTTTCCTTGACTTTATTCTGAAGGTCTTTTTTTATCCGCAGTATCTCAATTTCATCAGACATGATTGATGCGATCTGCTGGTATCTCTCGATGATATTATCAGCTTCCAGGATCCTCTGACGCTCCGGAAGGCCCATCGGAATCTGAATTGCAAGATTATCAAGAAGCTGTTCGACATTTTCTGTTAAGGCCAGCTGTTTAATGATCTCTTTGCTAAGCTTATTGTTCTCCTGGGCATATTCTTCCAGAATTTCCTTCAGATTTCGCAGCATTGCCTCTTTTTCAACGTCACTAAGCTCAATGATCTCATTTTGCAGGACAGCTGCTTCGCAAAGGTAATACGGTTCAGAAGCAATCACTCCATGCAGCCTTGCTCTTCGTACACCAAATACCAGAACTCTGACAATATCGCCCGGCAGTTTGATCATCTGCTTGACCATGACCACTGTACCGATCTGATACAGGTCTTCCACTGAAGGTTTATCAACATTCATGTCTCTCTGTGCGATCAAAAATGCTTGCTGCTTTGCTTTCATGGCAAATTCAACTGCTTTTCTGCTTGTCTGTCTGCTGATATCAAAATGAACCAGCATACCCGGAAGTACTGCCATATTTCTCAATGCTACCATAGGAAGCTGTATCATAGTTTCATTCAGTTCATTTATCTCGCTCATTACAGTCATTCCTTTCAAAAAGTTAATTGGTACAGATTATATGTGTGCAGATCAAATTATCAAATCACATACTATATTTAAAAAAACACCTCCGGCTTCAAGCGGGCACATAGCAACATGTGCACACCGGTGCCGGAGGTTTTAGATCGATTACACACCAGTGTATGAATCAGGCATTCATCGCTGCGAATCAAGAATACAAAACCTTTTATGCAATTTCATTCGATGATTTACGGGAAGACCGCTTTGTCGATATACGTCTCGAGGAATTACCTTCACTGCGCACCAGCGACGGTCCGGCAGCACCTTCCACTGCATCCTTCGTAATCACACATTTAACAATATCAGTTTCAGACGGAACCTTGTACATGCTGTCCATCAGCACTGACTCCATGATTGCACGCAGGCCTCTGGCTCCGGTTTTACGTTCAAAGGAGCGCTTTGCGATGGCTTTTAATGCTTCTTCTTCAAACTCCAGTTCGACACCATCAAGTTCGAACAGCTTTTTATACTGCTTGGTAATTGCATTCTTTGGCTCACGTAAGATCTGAACCAGCGCATCCTCGTCAAGCAGATCCAGCGCAACTGTAACCGGCACACGTCCAACAAACTCAGGTATCAGACCATATTTCACAAGATCCTGCGGAAGGGTGCATCGCAGAAGTTCACCGATCTTTTCATTGCTTTTTTCAACAATCTCAGCGTTGAAACCAATGGATTTCTGTCCGATTCTTGATTCAATGATCTTCTCAAGTCCGTCAAAGGCTCCGCCGCATATAAAAAGAATATTGGTCGTATCGATCTGTATGAATTCCTGGTGCGGATGCTTTCTTCCGCCCTGCGGCGGAACAGAAGCAACAGTTCCTTCCAGGATCTTTAACAATGCCTGCTGCACACCTTCACCGGAAACATCTCTGGTAATCGATACATTTTCACTCTTTCTGGTTATCTTGTCAATTTCATCAATATATATAATTCCATACTGTGCACGTTCCACATCATAATCGGCTGCCTGTATGATCTTGAGAAGTATATTCTCAACATCTTCGCCGACATAACCAGCTTCTGTCAGTGCCGTAGCATCAGCAATTGCAAAAGGGACATTCAGGATTTTTGCAAGCGTCTGTGCAACATAGGTCTTTCCTGATCCTGTAGGTCCAAACATCAGGATATTGCTTTTCTGAAGCTCAACATCCAGATCCTTTTCCGCCATAACTCTTTTGTAATGGTTGTATACAGCAACAGAAAGAACTCTTTTTGCATCTTCCTGCCCTATCACATACTGATCAAGAAATGCTTTCATTTCAGCCGGTTTTAATAAGTTGATCTGACTGTCGATCGGTGTGTCAAATCCGTCGTCGAACTCTTCTTCTACGATCTCAGAACACAATTCAACACACTCATCGCAGATATATACATCGTTTGGTCCCGCAATCAGCTTGCGTACCTGTTCCTGCGGTTTTCCACAAAAGGAGCACCTGAATTTTTGTTTATCATCGGTTCTGTTTGCCAATTTATCACCTCATTTTTGTTTATCGGTTTGTAAATATCCTGTCAATTAAACCGTACTCACAAGCTTTCTCTGCAGTCATAAAATTATCTCTTTCAGTATCGAGCGCAATAGTCTCAAGCGGCTGTCCGGTTCTCTCCGCAAGTATATTATTCAGCCGTTCTCTGGTTCTTAAGATATGCTCTGCTGCAATTTTGATATCTGTAGCCTGTCCCTGTGCTCCGCCAAGCGGCTGATGAATCATGATCTCTGCATTCGGAAGTGCAAATCTCTTACCTTTTTGTCCGCCTGCCAGAAGAAATGCTCCCATACTGGCAGCCATGCCGATACAGATCGTTGATACATCACACTTGATATAATTCATGGTGTCAAATATCG
>QKDK01000241.1 GCA_003252135.1 Clostridia bacterium | reverse complement strand
ATGAAAATCAGTTATTTTCTGATATTAAAAAAAATACCAATCCATTTCTGACTTCACTCCGTATCGGGTTTACATACTTATTAATTGGCGGAGCCTGGATTTTATTATCAGATAAACTGCTTCTTTTTCTTGTAAAGAACAAAGAGGTTTATTCAGAAATTCAGCTATTTAAAGGCTGGTTCTATGTAATCGTTACAGCAGTCATTTTTTTTACGATCTTTAAAAAAGCTTTGGATGACTAGAAAACGGCGATCGAGAGGATTCTGTTCAGTCACAGGGAGCTTAATGAGGCCTATGAAGTGGTTATGACGATGAACGAGGAGCTGGACGAGAGCAACGAAAAGTATAAGTTTCTGGCATTTTATGATGCCCTCACAAAACTGCCGAACCGTTATTTGTTTCGTACCCATGTTCAGGCATCCATTGAGAAAGAACTTGATTTTGCGGTTGTAAGTCTTGATCTTGACAACATGAAGCACATCAATGATATGTATGGGCAGAAGGCAGGCGATGAATATCTTGAGTTCATAGCCCAAAAACTATCATTGGCTGTTTCGGGTGAGGATATTGCAGCAAGGCTGAATGGTAACCAGTTCGCTATTCTGCTCAATCAGCCGGGAGACAGTAAGCTTCTGATAAACAAAATTTTGCAGCTTCTCAAGGTGATGAACTCTGTATGGGAATATAACGAGCAGAAAATATATAGCAGCGCAAGCTTTGGCATAGCACTTTACCCTGAACATGGAAAAGAATATCAGGAATTGATACAGAATGCTGAAATTGCGATGTTCAACCGAAAAGAAAACGGAAAGAATGGGTATGAATTCTTTAATCATGATATGCAGGAGCAGGTCCTGAACTTTATTTTTATGAGGAACTCTCTGCATGAGGCTATTGAAAAAGAAGAATTTGAACTGTATTATCAGCCGCAGATCGACCAGAAAAGCGGTAAGCTGGTCTGCGTAGAAGCCCTGATACGATGGAAGCATAGTGAACGAGGGTTTATCTCACCAATGGAGTTTATACCGATTGCGGAAAACACCGGGCATATTCTGCCTATAACCATGATCGTACTCCGATCCGCAGCACAACAGCTGATGATCTGGCAGAAAAAAGGGTATACAGATCTGAAAGTTGCGGTCAATGTATCAGGCCATGTAATTGAAGATGTTGAGACAGTCAGACAGCTATGCCGATTGGCAGTAGAATCTGGCATACCAAGGAAGAATTTTGAAATAGAGGTTACAGAAACTGCTATCATGCGTAATCTTGAAAAAGCATCAAAAAGTCTGGAAGAGATACATGCACAGGGAATAAGCATAGCTATGGATGACTTTGGTACAGGGTATTCTTCCCTGACAAACCTTCATAAGCTGCCCTTTGATATACTAAAGATAGATAAAGAATTTATCGATACCATTGTCAGGGATGGAGAAGGGTACATCTATAAAGCAATTATTCTGCTCGCGCATAATATGGGGCTCAAGGTGGTTGCAGAAGGTGTTGAGACAAAAGAACAATATGATTTTTTACGTGAAAGTGAATGCGATTCCATTCAGGGTTATTATTATGCGAGACCGCTTCCGGTCGATGAAATAAATATCCTTCTGGAGCACGAATTGAGAGTTGAAGAAAATGCCGGCTGATACAGCTGGCATTTTTTTAGGTGTGCACCTGGAGCATAGGTACTGTACAACGCAAGTTTACTATATGCAGTCAGTACTGACAAGGACAGCCAGGACTGACAATCAGCCCGTCGGATAATCGGTCCGTTAGCTAATCAGCCCGTCAGATAATCAACCCGGTAAAAAAATCACGAAAAGATTGACACCATGGGTAAAATGGTGTATAAAAGAATTATAGAAAACATACTATTCATACTTTATTAGTATGAAATAAAACACCAATGCTTATTGCAGGCATAGATTATCATGAAAGAGAAAGGATATGAAATATGGGAAAAGTATATAACAGCATGACAGAATTAATAGGAAATACACCACTGATGGAGGCTAAAAATTTTGAGGATTTATATCAGCTAAAGGCGAAGATATTGGTAAAACTTGAATATTTTAATCCGGCTGGAAGTGTAAAAGACAGAATTGCACTGGCGATGATAGAGGATGCACAGGCAAAAGGACTGCTGAAACAGGGTTCTGTTATTATCGAACCGACAAGCGGAAATACAGGAATAGGTCTGGCATCCATCGCGGCTGCCAGAGGTTACAAAATTATCCTGACCATGCCAGAGACAATGAGTGTCGAACGTAGAAATCTGCTGAAGGCGTATGGCGCAGAGCTCGTGCTGACAGAAGGTGCAAAAGGGATGTCCGGTGCGATTGAGAAAGCAGAAGAACTTGCGGCAGGCATTCCGAGTTCATTTATTCCGGGACAGTTCAATAACCCGGCCAATCCGGCAATGCATAAAAGAACGACAGGACCTGAAATCTGGCGTGATACAGACGGAGAAGTGGACATACTGGTGGCAGGCATCGGAACCGGCGGAACGATTTCCGGAACCGGTGCTTATCTGAAAGAACAGAAAGAAAGCGTAAAAGTAATCGGTGTGGAACCGGCAGGATCTCCGGTCCTGACCAAAGGTGTGGCCGGTTCTCATAAGATTCAGGGAATCGGTGCAGGTTTTGTGCCGGATACACTGAACCGATCTGTATGCGATGAGATTATTACCATTGAGAATGATGATGCTTTTGCAACGGGTCGTGCATTTGCCAGAGCAGAGGGAATTCTGATCGGTATTTCTTCCGGGGCAGCGCTCCATGCGGCGAAACTGCTGGCACAAAGACCGGAGAATGAAGGCAGGACGTTTGTTGTTATTCTTCCTGATACTGGAGAACGGTATCTGTCGACACCTTTGTATGCTGATTAAACTCTTTGCTTGACATAGCAAAAAAATCGTGTTATATAATACATATAAATCATATCGAATAACTAGGAATAGTAGAAATGGAGTGTGTATGAGTACAGACAAAAAGATGATTTATTTGGACAATGCAGCAACCACGGCAGTGAAACCGGAGGTCTTGGCTTATATGATGCCCTTTCTGCAGGAGTATTACGGAAACCCTTCCAGCATATATTCATTTGCCGGTATCAGCACAAAAGCAGTGGACCAGGCCAGGGACACAGTGGCTGATTTCCTGGGTGCCAAGGCAAAAGAAGTTTATTTTACCAGCGGAGGCAGCGAATCAGACAACTGGGCCATCAAAGCAGCCGCTTATGCGAACAAAAGCAAAGGCAATCATATCATCACTTCCGTGATCGAGCACCATGCGGTGCTGCATACCTGCAGTTTTCTTGAGAAGAATGGCTTTGAAGTCAGCTATATCGGCGTCGATGAAAACGGAGTGATCAGAATGGATGAACTAAAAAAAGCAATCCGCCCTACCACGACGCTGATATCAGTCATGTTTGCCAATAATGAGATCGGCACCATACAGCCAGTCAGGGAGATCGGTGAACTGGCAAAAGAAAAAGGAATTCTGTTCCATACCGATGCTGTTCAGGCATACGGACATTTACCGATCAATGTCAATGAACTCTCCATAGACATGCTGAGCGCCAGCGGACATAAGATTCACGGGCCAAAAGGAGTCGGGATCTTGTACATCAGAGAAGGTGTAAAGATTGGTCCCTTTATCCATGGAGGGTCTCAGGAGAGAAACAGACGTGCAGGAACACATAATGTTCCGGGTATTGTCGGATTTGCAAAAGCAACAGAGATTGCCGCAAAAGTAATGGTTGAAAATGCAGAAAAAATCACAGCACTGCGAGATTATACGATAGAACGGATTCTAAAGGAAGTTCCCTATGCAAGGCTGAACGGACACAGGACTGACAGACTCCCGAACAACACAAATTTCTGTTTCAGGTTCATCGAGGGCGAATCCCTGCTGATTATGCTTGATAACAAAGGCATCTGTGCTTCTTCGGGATCGGCCTGCACATCGGGTTCGCTTGATCCGTCGCATGTTCTTCTGGCTATCGGACTTTTGCATGAGATTGCACACGGGTCGCTCAGACTGACACTTTCAGAAGAAACAACAAAAGAAGACATAGATTATGTGGTTGATGAAGTTAAAAAAATTGTTGACAGACTGCGCAGTATGTCACCGCTCTACGAGGATTTTGTAAAAAGCGGTAAAGAAATGTGAGCAGCCGGAAATGTTGATACGCGTCAGACAGCGCGGAAATGGAGGAAACAATGTATAGTGAAAAGGTAATGGATCATTTTGAACATCCGAGAAATGTCGGAGAGATAGAAGGTGCAAGCGGAGTCGGTACTGTCGGCAATGCAAAATGCGGTGATATCATGCGGATCTATCTTGATATAGATGAAGACCAGGTAATACGAGACTGTAAGTTCAAGACATTTGGCTGCGGTGCAGCTGTTGCCACGAGCAGTATGGCAACAGAACTTGTCAAAGGGAAAAATATTCAGGAGGCATTGGAAGTGACCAATGTCGCAGTTATGGAAGCACTGGACGGTCTTCCGCCTGTAAAGATACACTGCTCTCTTCTGGCAGAGGAAGCAATACATGCCGCTCTCTGGGATTATGCAGAAAAGAACAATATTGAAATTAAAGGATTGAAGAAGCCTAAAAGTGATATTCACGAAGACGAGCATAAGCAGGAAGATGATGAGGATCGAAACGTGGTTTCTTATTAATAGAATACGAAGGAGCTAGGGTATGAAGATTTCAACGAAGGGCAGATATGCATTACGTTTAATGATCGATCTTGCAATGCACAGCAGTGATCACGGCAATGGAGGCGAACTGGTCAGAATACGTGATATTTCTGAAAGGCAGGATATTTCCGATAAGTATCTGGAGCAGATCATATCGGGCCTGAACAAAGCCGGGTATGTGAAGAGCATCCGCGGAGCGCAGGGAGGCTATCGTCTCACAAAAGAACCGTCACAGTATACCGTCGGTAATATACTGCGTGTCATTGAAGGCAGTCTGGCTCCTGTTGCATGTCTGGAGGATGAGGTCAACGAATGCAAGAGACAGGGAAACTGTTCAACTTTGATATTATGGAAAAAACTTGATGAGGCAATCAGAAGCGTTGTTGATACAGTTACGCTGGAAGATCTGATAGAATGGGAAAAGGGAAATGCTGACAATTATGTAATCTGACAGAGCGTCGGTACATTTTGGAAAGGGAAGAAACAGATGAGTAAAAAAACAAGAGATAAGAGAAATTTTAAATTTGAAACATTACAGCTGCATGTCGGACAGGAATCGCCGGATCCGGCAACTGATGCAAGAGCAGTCCCGATATACCAGACATCATCCTATGTATTTAAGAACAGTGACCATGCTGCAGCACGGTTCAACCTGTCAGATGCAGGAAATATATACGGGAGACTGACAAATCCGACTGAAGATGTATTTGAGAAGCGCATGGCAGCGCTTGAAGGAGGTGTGGCAGCACTTGCTACAGCATCAGGAGCGGCGGCAATTTTTTATACCATCATGAATCTTGCAAAACAGGGAGATGAGATCGTTGCGGCACGGAACATATATGGCGGAACCTATAATCTTCTTGCCAATACACTGCCGGCTTATGGCATTCGTACGACTTTTATTGACCCGGCAGATTTTACTGCCATAGAAGCAGCAATCAATGCAAATACAAAAGCCGTTTATATAGAGACTCTTGGAAATCCGAATTCAGACATTGCCGATATTGAGAAGATCGCAGAGTTAGCACACAGACATGGACTTCCTCTCGTGATCGATAATACCTTTGCTACGCCATATCTTGTGAAGCCGATTTCTTACGGTGCTGACATCGTTGTTCATTCAGCTACAAAATTCATTGGCGGACACGGAGTGGCAATCGGTGGAGTGATCATTGACAGCGGGAAATTTGACTGGGAGGCTTCGGGCAGATTTTCGCAGCTGACAGAGCCGGAACCGGCATACCATGGAATCAGTTTTACAATGGCCGTAGGAGCAGCAGCCTTTGTTACCAGAATCCGTGCGATTCTGCTGCGTGATACCGGGGCTACGGTAGCGCCGCTGCATGCCTTTTTGTTCCTGCAGGGATTGGAGACATTATCGCTTCGTGTGGAGCGTCATGTCTATAATGCATTAAGGGTCGCAGAATTTCTGCAAAACCATCCGCAGGTAGAGGCAGTGCATCATCCGTCAGTCACAAAAGATGAAGAACAGCAAAGGCTTTATAAAAAATATCTGCCAAAGGGCGGCGGCTCGATTTTTACTTTTGAGATCAAAGGAGATGAAAAAAAGGCAAAAGCATTTATTGATGAACTGGAGCTTTTTTCGCTGCTTGCCAATGTGGCAGATGTGAAATCCCTTGTTATCCATCCGGCTTCCACCACACATTCTCAGTTGAACGTGAAAGAGATGGAGGAGCAGGGAATCAAACCTAATACGATCCGACTTTCGGTCGGATGCGAGAATATAGAGGACATTCTTGAGGATCTGACAGAAGCATTCAATGCGATTGGCTGATTGCATGAAAGCTCATGCTGTGGTACTATGTTTTCAAACAATGAAAAAAGTGGTGGATTATGATAGGAAACTTGATTTTTACCCTTAGGACACAGCAGGAAATACCACAAAAAAAATTATGCTGCGGTTTATGCTCCGATGCGACCTTATCGAGAATTGAACTGGAAGAAAGAGTACCCGACAAATTTTTAATGGATGCTATTATTCAGCGTCTGGGAAAATCTCCTGATAAATTCTTTACGGTTCTGTCGGAGCGTGATTATGTCCTGCTCTGTATCAGGGAAAAGATCGAGAAGGGTATGGAAGAGGATGACTGGGCTGCGGTCGAAGAAGGTCTGAATCACTATCTGCAGGCAAAAGAGGCGGGTTTAAACCTGCACAGGCAATACTGTGAAAAAATACAGGCATTTTTACTTTATCATCGAACCGGGGATCCTGTCATCTGCGAGAAGATGATATTATCTTCAATTGGCCGCACGGTTCCGGGGTTTGAGCTGAAAGCTCTGAAGGATTACTATCTGAGCCGTGAAGAGGTGATTTTGATATTGATTCTGCTGACCTGTCTGAAAGGTCAGGGAAGAATGGATGAATACAGCCTGAGCCTGCAGGAACTTCTTGACTATATTGAGACTCATTACACTGACGAGGAAGAAAAGGTCAAGATTTTCCCAAAAGCTGCTCTATTTCTGGCAGAGCTAAAGTCAGAGCAGGGCAGTTACATAGAAGCTGCTGACATTTGCAGAAAAGCCATTGGTCTGCTTGCTAAGAACGCTGTTATATTTGGAATCACAGGTCTGCTGCGTATATACCTTCTGTGTCAAAAAGACAGTAATAATGAAGATACTAAATCGGCAGAAAAGCAGCTCGAGAGCCTTCTCTGGGTCTACGGTGAATATGGAGCTGCTCCGGAAAGAGAAAGTGATGCCATACATAAATGCAATTCCCAGACAGAAGTCTTCTTAATGAATGAAGTCATCAGAAGCAGCAGAAAGAACAGCAGAATGTCACAGGAGGTACTTGGCGGGGATAATCTGGCACCCGAAACCATATCCCGTATTGAAAGCGGGAAAAGAAAGCCGCACATAAATAATTTTAAGAAGATACAAAAAGCTCTTGGCATTGATAAGGATATTTATAATGTTGATATTCTGACCAATGATTTTACAGTATATGAAAAGAAACGTGAAATAGAGCGGCTTGCAGCATACCACCACTATGATGAGATAAAGGACAGATTTGAAGAACTGAAACAGCTCATTGATATGGATGATAAAATGAACGTACAGTATGTCCTCATGACACAGACTTGGCTGGATTATAAAGAAAAGAAGGCAAGTGCAGAAAAGACCGTCAATAAGCTGAATGAAATTCTTGATCTGACCATAAAGAGACAGACAGGCTGTCAGATCGAGCATCTGAGCCTGTCGAAGCAGGAAGCGAACATTATAGTCCGGATCGCAATACTGTATAACCAGATGAAACAGAGTGAAAAAGCAATCAGTCTGCTGAAGGAGGTTTTAAAAAGCTATCAGAACAGCCAGATCGATATGAAGTATCACTCTGTATCTGTTCTGATGATCATGTCCAACCTTGAAAAGTATTTAGAAGAGAACGATTATCTTGATGAAGCTGTCGAAATATGTGACCAGGCAGTGGCGTTTACTCTGCGCTGCGGCAGAGGACAGTTCCTTGGTAAATATATTGCGAAGAAAGGTTTTATACTCGAAAAGAAAATGGCAGAAATGTCTGCGGCTGAAAGAAGTAGTGTCTGCTGCAGATATTTTTTAAGAGCGTATGATATCAGCTGCCTTATGCGGGATCTGGTGTCAGCTAATATCATTAAGAATCATCTTGCTGACAATTATCCGGCAGTCATGAACGGTGTTAAAAATTAAAATCGTCATCATCAAAAGGATCGGCGACCAGTGTCATGCCAGACGGCTGGGCAGACAAAGAAGGCTGTACGGCAGTGCCGCGCAGGGTCATGGAAAGACAGACTGCAGCAACCAGTAATAACATTAATTTTATAGTTTTTTTCATAATTGCATCCTCCATTCTGTATTTACCAAATTATAGTGCGATAATTAATGAAATCCCATGACGTTTTCGGAGAACTTAAAAACTTCTCCGAAAACGTCATGGGATTTTTTACCATAATGACATAGAATGACAACAGGAGGGATGAATTTGGAAAAATTATTATTATTTAAGTATTATCGATGGAAAAACGAAAAACTGAAACTGACGGAGCGCATTAGAACCGTATCTATAGTGACATGGATTTTTTTGCTTGCTTCTTTTGCTGCTTTTGCAGTATTTCTCTTGTTATGTATAAACCATTGTCAAAGCGATCTGCTGTATCTGCCTTTGCTGTTTGAAGGAGGATTCATGATTTTGATGAATTATTTCTTTAAGCTTGACAGATCACAAAAAAGCGGCGTGGATTATGACAGATACAGAATATTCTGTAAAGAAGTCAAGCTATGGCTGGAAGCAAATGATATACGTACTAAAAATCAGGTTTACCAGCTGAGCAGCTGCTACAAGGAAATCGCAGGTAAAAAAAGAAAGCGCTTCAATTTCCCTATCAATGTAAGCCGCCAATGGCTGTTATTTCTGCTGGTGCCGGTTTCATTCAGTCTGCTCAGTCATTTGATCGAACTGACTGATGCAACGATGTTCATATTTCAGGACATAACGCTGCTGCTTTTGCTGTACACAGCTCTATATTTTATTGTTCTTGGAAGCTATGAGCTTTTTACCTATCTTTTTACGACCGGACGCAATACGGCACAGGATTTTGTTGAAGCATTAAATGGTGTTCTTGTGTTCTGTTTTGATGAAAACGGAGAAGAGAAATTTTGCGATTCTCCAAAAACGTCATGGTAAGACTACACGATATCAGGTATAGTTAAACTACGCAGTAGCGTATATTTGGTGGTCTAGAAAGTAATATAACCTTGCGTGCCCTATCTAAATATAAAAATTTAGAATACAGAATTCCATGGTTGCAATAAAGTTGCGATACATGGAATTTTGTATTTGTCAGAAAGCATCAGGATTGACAGAAAGGCAGGGTTGACAGAAAGGCAGGGTTGACAGAAAAAGAATGATATGAGATAATAAGACACGTAAAAAATAAATAATTACAGAGTTCAACCCCTGGTTCAAGAAAGAAAAGGTAGAGTATGTTACGTGTTTTCAGTGTAGAGAATAACAACTAATCCATATGTTGTTTAAGGCAGAGAGTATTATCTCTGGCCTTTGGTCAGCTTTATTTGCTGATTAATTCTACCTGACACTTACTTTATCCTGCATCGGGGTATTCCTGTAATTATTCTAATTACTGGTGTATTTTGGAAGCATGACAAGTTGGTCATGCTTTTTTTGTTTATTCTGATTTGGATGAAAAAGCGTATCTATCGAATTATTCAGTATACTGGCTGTCCTGGATTTGTTAAATTTAAGTATCAGTGCTTTATAGATAAGATCAGACGACAGTTTTAATTGAAACAATGAAAAGAAAGAACTAGATAATTCTTTCATAATACGCATAGAAACATCGCAGGAATGGAGAAAAAAATGAATCATCAAGAAACACTTGAGTTTACAAAAATAAAAGAAATACTTATCAGTCATGCAGTAACTGAAAAAGCGAAAAAAAGATTTTCAGAGATGGACATGATACTGGATGAAGGTAAGCTGCGCAGAAAGCTCCGAGAAACAACAGAAGCAAGAAAAATGCTCGATACCACAGGTGCTCCGCCGCTTGGTGATGTATCTAAAGTAATGAAGCTCGTCGATGCGGCGCAAAGAGGAGAGATGCTTTCTGTAAATGAATTAGAAGAGATCAGACTGTTCACTGTAGTGTGCGAACGGATGATACGATATCTGAATAAATCTGCTGACAGCGGACTGCTTCTCGCTGATTTTGGAAAAGGAATAAGTGAACTGCCGCAGTTACGGTCAGAGATAGAGCGCTGTATTCGCAATGACGGTGTGGATGATTATGCAACAAAGACGCTTTGTTCGCTCAGAAGACAAAGAGCTGTCCTTGAAACAGCCATAAAAAATAAACTTGAAGAGATTCTTCGCAAGAATAAGGCGTATTTTTCGGAAAGCTTTGTGTCGGGCAGAAACGGGCGATTTACTCTGCCGGTACGAAAGGAATATAAGCATGCGATACAGGGAAGCGTTGTTGACATATCCTCGACCGGGGCTACCTGTTTTATAGAGCCGGCAGCGGTTGCCAGACTTCGGGAAGAACTTGAACAGATACGGATAGAAGAAAACAATGAAGTCAGGAAAATACTGTACTTTTTGTCATGTCTGGTCAGTGACGAAGCCGAGATAATCAAAAGAAATATTGATTATCTGGAGGAACTGGATTATATTTTTGCGAAAGGAAAGCTAAGCATTGACATTTGCGGCGTGGAACCGCTGATCAATCTGAACGGCAGTGTGAAGATCAGAGAAGGCAGACATCCGCTCATAAACAGGAACACCTGCGTCCCTCTTTCCATAGAGTTCGGCGATACCATTCACGGTGTCATCATAACCGGACCGAATACAGGCGGTAAAACGGTAGCATTGAAAACAGTCGGATTATGCCTGATGATGGCAAATTGCGGACTTCATGTTGCCTGTGAATCGGCAGATGTCTGTATGAGAGCTGCCATTCTGTGCGATATCGGAGATGGTCAGAGCATATCGGAGAACCTGTCTACATTTTCGTCGCATATTACAAATATTATCGACATTATCAAGCGCATGAATCAGGAGACATTAGTCCTGCTGGATGAACTGGGATCCGGTACGGATCCGGCAGAAGGAATGGGAATTGCGGTATCGATTCTTGACGAACTGAAAAAGAGCGGATGCCTGTTCATGGTCACAACGCATTATCCTGAAATCAAAGTATATGCGGAGAATACCGAAGGTGTTATTAATGCAAGAATGGCATTTGACAAAGAAAGTCTTTTGCCGCTGTACCGGCTGGAAATCGGTGAGGCAGGAGAAAGCTGTGCATTTTACATCGCTATGAAGCTCGGATTTCCTGCACATATGTTAAGCCGTGCTTATCAGGCGGCTTACAGGAATGTGGATGATCGTGGGGAGGCTGCGGGTAATCATGCATTAACCGGTAATGGGACATACCTTTACAACCAAGAGACAACCTGTAAAAATACGCTGCCAAGGATACAAAGAACAGAGGTCATTCGTCCGATTCAAAGCGAAAAAATACGGAAAAAATTTACCATGGGCGACTCAGTGATGGTGTATCCGCAAAAAAAGACAGGAATAGTTTATGAACCTGTCAATGACTTGGGGGAACTAGTCGTTCAGATACAGAAAAGGAAGCTGACTGTAAATCATAAAAGGGTAAAGCTTTTGGTTCCGGCATCGGAGATGTACCCTGACGGTTATGATTTCTCGATTGTTTTTGATTCGGTGGAAGTCAGGAAAAAGCACCATCAGATGGAACGAAAGTACCAAAAGGATATGGAAATAGTATACCCGGTGAATGATTCACAGAAATAGTAATTCCTGAAAATATAAAATCAGAATGAAAGGAAATCACAAAAAATCAATAATTGCTTCATAATATTATCACATTTGTTGCGTACTCTTTGAATAACAGCAGTAAAAATATATATGTTGATGCAGAAATGGAGAGAATATGAATAAGAAACTGGCAGGAAGACTGGTGCTCGATCTGATTATGACGGTGCTGATGATCATTATGATGGGGTATGATGTAAGCGGTGCACTCTGGCACGAGATCCTTGGAATAACAACCATTGTATTATTTATTATACACATTGGAATCAATGCCGGGTGGATGAAACAGGTAATCGCCAAAAAAACAATACAGCAGTCCTCTGTTATCATGATCAAATTTATCGTTGATGTTCTTCAGATTATACTGATACTGATCATTTCTGTGACCTCAGTTCTTATATCGGGCTTTATATTTCATGTTGAGACAACACATTATGACCTTTTTGCATATCTGCATAATGCGGCAGCATATCTGTTGCTTATAACGATCGGGATACATACAGGCTTTCATTCCAGAATGATTTTTTCATTTTTGAAAAAGCTTTTTGGACTGGAACAGGTGAACAGAGTGAGAACAGTGGTAGTGAGGATTCTGGCGGTACTGATGGTCATTGTCGGCGTGAAAGCTTCTTTTGACAGAGGGCTTGCCGCCAAATTCATACCATATCAGAGTAAGACAGTACAGATAGATAGTACTGAAGTGAGTCAGGTCACCAATGAGCTTTTAGTCTCTGATTACAGTGGTACAGAAAACGGGATGATACAGCTTGGAGCAGGAGGCGGTCATGATCATGGCGATATTGAACAGAATTTTGAAAATAATCCGCCTTCACAGGATCAGGATGAGGATGATTATCTGGGCAGTCTGACCTGTACAGGATGCGGAAAACGCTGTTCTTTACTCAGACCGCAATGCAATACCGGAGCAGGACAGGCTGAAGATGCAGCTGCTTTTTACGAATCCTATATGACATCATCTGAATCACAGACAGATGCTGCACAAGAGGACACTGACACTTCTTCAGAATATGGGTCATCTGCCGATTCAAGTGTCTCCTATGTTGTGACAAAAGACAATGCAGTTTCACTATTCGCAGATTATATACCGATCATGGGCATGTATGCCATAGGCGGTCATTATGTATTACTGGGGCTGGAAGCAGTTCGGAAAAGGAAAAAATAGAATTTGACAAACTATGTTGAAAAAGCTACTATTACTATGAACTTGCGTATTTTCATAGGAAAGGAGCAGTTATGCCGGCAGATCAAAACAGTAAAATCCCTGAAAATAAAAAGGTACAGGATTCTCAGATCGAACAGGTGCATTCTTTGATGTCCAGACATCTGAATGGTAACGGAAGATTGTTCGGCGGACAGCTTGTCGGCTGGATCGATGAGGTAGCAGGAATCGTTGCCAGAAGGCACGCTCAGACTTCAGTTGTTACCGCTGCGATAGATAATCTTATCTTTAAATCCGGTGCAAAGATCAATGATATTATTGTGCTCATCGGCAGGGTCACCTATGTCGGCAAGACTTCCATGGAAGTTAGGGTAGATACCTATGTCGAATCAGACGACGGATATCGAAAGATGATCAACCGTGCTTATCTGGTCATGGTCTCGCTTGATGAGGAAGGATGTCCCAGGCAGGTTCCGGGATTGATCGTGGAAGCTGAGGAAGAAAAAGCAGAGTGGGATGCAGCCGTCAGGCGGTCAGAGCTTCGAAGCATACGAAGAAAAGAAGGGTTTTGATATGAAACTGCCGATGTGTGCATGAATATAGGAGCTTATCAACAGGCAGAAAAGTGAAAAGTATAAAGTGAAAAGCAAAAAGTGCAGTGATTTTCATCGCTGCACTTTTTTGAATTTGTCCTGCCCTATATGACAATAGCCGTTTGGGTTTTTATCCAGGTATTTCTGGTGGTATTCCTCTGCCGAACTGAAATTGACAAGCGGCAGCAGCTCCACAGCTATTTTTTCTTTATACTGTGCCTGCAGTACGGCAAGAGAATCACTGATAACTTGGAAATCCTCTTTGTCAGTATAATATATACCTGTCCGGTACTGAACGCCCTGATCATGTCCCTGTCTGTTCAGACTGACAGGATCTATAACATCATAATAAAGTGCCAGTAGCTTTTGCAGAGACAGAAGTGAATCATCATAAATAACCTTCACTGTTTCTGCGTGTCCTGTATCCTTATGACATACCTCTTCGTAGGTCGGGTGGTCCGTTTTGCCGTTGGCATATCCGACTTCAGTTGACCAAACACCGTCAATCAGGTCAAAATACTTCTGCGTGCCCCAGAAACATCCTCCGGCAAGAAAGATTTCTTTCTTCATAGAAGTCTCCTTTCATTGTTCCTGAATTCTGTTCTTCCTGTTCATTATAGCAAGCAGTTATGAATGACGTCAATGTATTTGTCATGTCTAAAAATATGGGTGAAATTTTTCCATTAATCACACTGGTATAACAATCTGACTTACGCTATAATCATGCCATGATGAAAGGATGGGAGAAACTGATGAATAAAAACTGTTTGTACTATCAGAAACCGGTGCCGGCAGATCCAAATCAGCCGGAGCAGTGGAACAACGCTTTGCCGATCGGCAATGGCGCGCTTGGAGCTATGGTGTACGGCGGAGTGGAGACTGAAAGGCTGCAGCTGAATGAAGATACTCTCTGGCATGGCGGTGCCGGCAGAGACCGTGTCAGTAAAGACGCGCTTACGTGTCTTCCGGTGATACGAAAGCTTCTTGCAGAGGGAAAGATCAGGGAAGCACAGCGTCTGACGAAGCTTGGCATGATGGGCGGTCCGGAGCATCAGAGGAACTATACGACAGCGGGAGATCTGCTGATTGATTTTGAAATGGATAAATCGGAGCACGAAGCATACAGCAGGACGCTTGATCTGGAGGAAGCAATCGCTTCCATTCATTATAAATGCGGGAAGACTTCATTTTCCAGAGAAGTGTTTTCTTCGGCAGTACACAAGATAATTGCGATGCGAATTGTCTGCGACCAGCCTGGAGAACTTCATCTGGCAGCGCTTTTTGACCGCTGGGTCTATCAGGATGAGAACCGGGCAGCAGCACCGGATACGATTGTTATGCAGAGCCTGGAAGGAGGAAAGGATGGAGTCGGGTTTTGCGCTGCACTAAAAATATGCGAAACTGACGGAGAAGTTTTTGTGCTTGGTAATCACCTGATACTGGAAAAAGCTTCCGGTGCAACGCTGCTTTTGACAGTCAGGACCAGCTTTTACGGAGATGATCCAATGGAGTGGTGCATGAAAACACTGGATGAAGCTTCTGCCCTGCCATACAGTGAGCTGAAAAAGGCTCATACAGAGGAGTACCGTGGATATTTTGACCGCATGTCTTTTGCGCTGACAGGAGATGAGGAGTACTCAGCCCTGCCGACAGATGTCAGGCTGAGCAATGTGAAAAATGGCATGTTTGATCCGGGACTGGTCTCTCTTTACTATAATTTTGGGAGATACCTGCTCATTTCCTGCAGCAGACCGGGAACGCAGGCAGCTAATCTGCAGGGAATCTGGAACAAAGATTTTATACCGCCGTGGGGTGGAAAATACACGATTAATATCAATACAGAGATGAATTACTGGCCTGCCGAAAGCAGCAATCTTTCTGAATGCACACAGCCGCTCTTTGACCTTCTGATGCGAATGCTGCCAAACGGCAGGAAGGTCGCACAGGAAATGTACGGCTGCAAAGGTTTCACGGCACATCACAACACTGATATTTATGGGGACTGTGCACCGCAGGACCTGTATCTGCCGGCAACTGTATGGCCGATGGGTGCTGCATGGCTCTGTACACATATATGGGAGCATTATCTGTTTACAGAAGATCTGGATTTTCTCCGTCAGTATTATGTACTTTTGTATGAGTCTTCTTTGTTCTTTACGGAATACATGTTTCTGAATGAACAGGGGCAGCTCGTCACAGGACCTTCGGTTTCGCCGGAAAACACTTATATTCATCCGAGCGGGGAAAGAGGAACTGTGTGTATCGGGCCTTCCATGGACAGCCAGATCATAACGGATGTGTTCCATGCCTGTATTCAGGCCGCTTCTCTTTTGAATGCAGAAGACGATCTGATTCCGGTCCTGCGTGATATGCTGACACGTATGCCAAAGCCGTCTGTTGGCCGTTACGGACAGCTGATGGAATGGGCACAGGATTATGAGGAAGCAGAACCGGGGCACAGGCACATTTCACATCTGTATTCCATTTATCCGTCGGCTCAGGTGACATTTGAAAAAGATCCTGCACTGCTGCAGGCAGCCAGAGTGACTTTAGAACGCAGGCTTGCAAACGGAGGCGGTCATACCGGCTGGTCAAGAGCCTGGATCATTGCCATGTGGGCAAGACTCCGGGACGGTGACAAGGCCGGCCAAAATGTACAGGCACTGCTTGCAAAATCAACTTCAGACAACCTGTTTGACATGCACCCGCCATTTCAGATCGACGGAAATTTCGGAGCAACTGCCGGTATCACGGAAATGCTGCTCCAGAGTCATGACGGTGTAATCACCTTCCTGCCTGCCTTGCCTTCAGATTGGTCAGAGGGCAGCATTCGCGGGATAAAAGCAAGAGGACGAAAGACCATTGCAATCGAGTGGAAAGAGAACCTGCTGACCCTGGCAGAAATCAGGAATGAAAAGTCAGAAAGCTTTATTGTCAGTACACCGGTCAGAGTTTCCATAACAGGTACCTGTTTAACAGGGGACTGCAAAGAGGATATCCTGACAGAAGAACTTTCTGACAAAAGATACAGGATTACAACAAAGGCAGCATCCCTGATTCAGATCAGAGCAACAGAAATGGATAATTAAGAAAAACTGCTTTTAAGATTCCTGGTTTGTGTTATAATGAAATAAGTATGATGATGCCAGGGTCGAATAGCCCTGAAAGAGGACTATTCGACCCTCACATCATAGTATTTTCGAAACGAAAACAATTCATATCATTTTCAGAAAGGATGGATATCATCATGGCATTGGTTACAACAACAGAAATGTTTAAAAAAGCGTATGAAGGCGGGTATGCTATCGGTGCTTTTAACGTAAACAACATGGAAATCGTGCAGGGTATCACGGAAGCGGCAGCAGAGCTGAAATCTCCAATCATTCTTCAGGTTTCTGCAGGTGCAAGAAAGTATGCAAAACATAATTATCTTGTCAAGTTAGTGGAGGCAGCGCTGATGGAATGTGATCTGCCGATTGCACTTCACCTGGATCACGGTGATACTTTCGAATTGTGCAAGTCCTGTATTGACGGCGGTTTTACCTCCGTAATGATAGATGGATCGCATCACAGTTTTGAGGATAATATTGAATTGACAAAAAAAGTAGTGGAATATGCACATGCACATGGTGCAGTTGTAGAAGGAGAACTCGGACGGCTTGCCGGCATCGAAGATGCGGTGAATGTCAGTGCAGAGGATGCTTCCTATACAAGACCGGATGAAGTTGAAGAGTTTGTTACACGCACAGGTGTTGATTCTCTTGCCATTGCGATCGGGACAAGTCACGGTGCATATAAATTCAAGCCCGGGCAGAAACCGCAGCTGAGGTTTGATATACTTGAAGAAGTAGAAAGACGCCTTCCTAAGTATCCGATCGTTCTTCATGGTGCATCCAGCGTGGTTCCTGAGTTCGTTGATATCATCAATAAAAATGGCGGTTCACTGGATAATGCCATAGGAATTCCGGAAGAGATGCTTCGTAAAGCGGCAGCCATGGCTGTTTGCAAGATCAACATCGACTCAGATCTCAGGCTTGCCATGACAGCCGGAATCAGAGAGTACATGTTCGCAAATCCGGGTGCATTTGACCCGAGACAATATCTGACACCTGCAAGAGCTAATATTAAAAAGCTTGTATCTCATAAAATCCTTGAAGTTCTCGGAAGTAACGACAAAGCATAATGTATATATTGCAGCAGGGAGGGAGACCTCCCTGCTTTGCTGTCCGTGTATTGGGATGATTTTACAATGGCCAGGATATCTGCACATATATTTTCTTATTTTGCTATACAGTATTTGCAGGAAATACTCGATAATAGGTAATAGAAGAAATGAAACAAAATAAGGTGAGGTGACAGGGATGGATCAGCTTCCGGGTACAGACAATGAAATCAAAAGGATCTTGGGCGAGATTGCGGACTTACTCTTTCGAATAGGTGTGACCACTGAAATGTTCCGCAGGCAGAACCTGCACAGAGCTTTGAAGGGAACAGTTCAGATTACGGATAAAATAAGTGCTCTGCTGCAGGATTTAATGAATAAACAGGAGCTGCAGGAGCTTTCTATGCTTTCGCAAACACTCTTACAGGTCACGGATATGCTGAAGGAACTGATGGAAGTTCAGAAAAACGGGGATACTATACTGCTGGCAGATCTCATGGAGCTTAAGGTACTACCCTGGCTTATGGACGTTCAGAGCCATTTTATAGCTGTTATGGACAGCAGCATAATGCCGGATCGGGATCTGTTTCTGAAAAATGTCACAAGCTGGAATAAAAGTATGTCCCGCATCAATGAAAGCAGCCGGGCTACCGAAAAGTTCATGGAAGATTTTAACTGTAGTGCGTGCTCGTATCGGGACATGATGATAAGAGCAGCTGGGTCAGAGCATCTTGAGTTCACGGCAAGCGGAAGGATGACACTGTGCGCATCAGCCGGTGACAGTTCGGTTTACCTGCACGGCAATCAGTTTCCGGAGCTGGAAGGTTATCAGCTTGCAGAAAGCTGGTATAAAGACGGACATGACCGGTATTCAATATATGGTCTGGGACTTGGCTATGCTGTACTCGGCTTGTTTGAGGTAGACAGCTTCAACCATGTTACAGTATTTGAAAGCAGCAGAGAAAGATGCCTGCTTGCTTTTTCGCTTCTGGATTTTTCAAAATGGATGGATGCAGACCAGCTGGTAATCTATTTTGATCCTGATTATTCCATGCTGCAGAAGCATCGTGAAAAAAAGGAAAAGGATGAAATCTTTGCAATTCACTACCCGTCCCTGCAGACCATACAGGATACTAAAAATCGTGAAAGCCTGGAGGATTATTTTATTCAGTACAGCTCGATAGAGAATCAGTCATATCTGCTGCGTGGCAATTTTAAAAAAAACAGTGCAAGAAATGACGAAAATGTTGAAAAACTGCTGTCTGCCTTTGAAGGGAAGGATCTTTATATTGTAGCGGCAGGTCCGTCACTGGATAAGAATTTCTTAGAATTAAAGAAATTGAAAAACGGACTGATTCTGGCGACAGGAACAGTACTACGTAAATTATTAAAGGCAGGGATCACTCCGGATTATGTGATCATGACGGATGCCTTTGATGAGGTGTATGAGCAGGTCAGAGGACTTGAAGAATGCGGCGTTCCGCTGCTCTACCTGTCCAGTGCCTGTGCAGCGGTGCCGCAGGCTTACAAAGGGAAAAAGTATATTATCCTGCAGCATGAATTTGAACCGGCTGAGAGAAAGGCAGCAGCTGAGAATGCGATGCTTTTTCACACCGGTGGTTCCGTAAGCACAACGGCTATGGAACTTGGAATTGTCTTTCGGTGCAGACGTATTGTATTCCTTGGCCTTGACCTTGCTTTTACGGACAACCTGTCACATGCAAGCGAAACACCGAGACAGACAGAACACAGACAGGGGCAGCTTCGTGAAGTTGACGGCATAAATCAGAATAAAGTGCAAACGAGCAGGAATATGGATGCCTACCGTATGTGGATCGAAAAGAGAATCGAGCGCTCTCGTAAGGAAGAAGCTCGCAGCGTATTGCGACAGATCGAATTCATTGATGCAACAGAAGGCGGCGCCAGAGTGGCAGGAACCGTCATTATGAAGCTTACAGATGTGATAGGAGAGGCATAGAGATACTAAACTTTAGGAAAGCTTAATTGACATAAGGTGTGAAATTTGCTATCCTATCAATATGGGTCAAAAGGAAATTTTATGCTTTATGAGCATTTGGCCGGCTGGCAGAATGGAGCGTTTATGATAACAATCAGTGTGTGCCTGATCGTCAGGAATGAGGAAGCTGTCCTGGCAAGATGTCTTGATTCTTTGAAAATCATAGCTGACGAGATCATTGTTGTTGATACCGGATCCACTGATAATACAAAAAAGGTAGCCAAACAGTATACAGAGAAGGTCTTCGATTTTACATGGATCGATGATTTTGCAGCTGCACGCAACTTTTCGTTTTCCAAAGCGTCCAAGGATTATATCTATTCTGCCGATGCAGATGAGATCATTGACGAACCAAACAGGGAACGGTTTCTTTCCCTGAAGCAGTTTCTGCTTCCGGAGATAGAGATCGTACAGATGTATTATACCAACCAGCTGCAGCACAACACCACATATAATTATGATAAGGAACTTCGTCCAAAGCTTTATAAGAGATTACGTGAATTTGTATGGATCGATCCGCTGCATGAATCTGTCCGTCAGGAACCTGTGATCTATAACAGCGAAGTGGAGATAATCCATATGCCGGCAGAAAACCATGCAAAGAGGGATTTTATGACCTTTCAGCGTGCGATTTCACAGCAGGGGAATCTGTCTGTCAAGCTGCGCGGGATGTATGCAAGGGAGTTGTTCGTGGCAGGGGAAGATGCTGATTTTCTGGATGCAGAAGAATTCTTTTTATTTCTGTCAGAGCAGAGCGGCTGCAGTGAAGAGGAGCTTAAAACTGCACATTGCATTCTGGCCAGGGCTGCAAGACTTAGAAAAGATACAGATGCATTTTTCAAGTCAGTACTGAAGCTGTTTGCCCTTGGAGAACCGCCGTCAGAGATATGCCATGAACTAGGTTTATACTATATGGTAAAAGAGGATCTGGAGGAAGCAATTCTATGGTTCTATAATGCGGCATATGAAACGAAGCCTGATCTGAATCTGAAATATCAGGGGGAGTTTCCGCTGACTATGATAGCAGAATGCTACAGAAAGCTAGGAAGAGAAGAAGATGCAAAAGCATACGAGGATATAATTTCATAAGAAATACCATAATTTTTTAATAAATTTTTATCCCCGGTTAATATACAATGAAAGAAAACCGATTTAAAATGTCGAGGTGACAGACATGACAGATAATATAAAAAAGATTTTCAGTCAGAACATAGAACTTCTGGCACTGGTGGACAAAGCTGTTATATATTTCAGAGAACAGCAGTATGATAAAGCACTTGGAATTTCAGCACAGACAGTGACCAAGATAAAAGATATGACTGACGCAGTGATTGAAGACAGGGAATATTTTCGGCTGGTATCAGTCGAATCTGTTATGGAGATGCTGGAAGGGCTTTTAGAAACAAAGAAAAAGAAGGATTATGTTCTTTTGGCGGATCTGTTCGAGATGCAGTTATCAGCCTTTATCTGTAATGTTCAGGAGCTTATAATCAATAAGGAAAGCTTTCTGGCATTTGATGAGGATGTATATCATGAAAAGATTGAACTGCTTTCGGCAAGGATCACAGAATCACTGGAGGCTGATTTCACAGATCAGGACATGATCGACCGCTGCCGTGTGAATCAGAATGCGGAGCTGGAGCGTGACTTAGAGCCTGGTGAACTGTTAAAGGAAGGATATCGTGTAGAGTTTACATCCGGCGGGCAGATGACCATCGGGTCTGTTGACATTCAGGGCAGAGAGTTCTATCTGCACAGTAATAACAAGGTATGCATGGAAGCGTTTCTGCTCGCAAAATCATGGGCAGCGAAAGATACGGACACCTATGTGATCTATGGCATGGGCATGGGATATCATATACAGGAACTTTTATATGTTGAACCAGATGCCAGACTCGAGATCTACGAGTCAGATATAAACATATTGAAGCTGTTCTGTGCATTTTCAAATCTGAAGGAACTTTTGTGCGACGATGAGATCAAGATCGTATATGATCCGGACGGAAGCAGGATGCGTAAAAGACTGTTGAATATCAGGGAAAATGAAAAAGTATGTGTACATTATCCGTCTCTGTGCAACATCAAGGACGAAGACAGGAAAGAGATGCTGATGGAGTATATTCCGTGGGCAAAACTGATCGAAGAGTGCTAAATAAGGAAAAAACCGCAGCATCTGCGGTTAGACTGGAGATATAATGCCGGAGAGAAATACGAACCAGAACAATGAGAACAATAACGATAAAAAGAAAATACCGGGCAGCATGTGGATCGTGCTGGCCGTTGCAATCTTTCTGCTGATGTACTTTATGATCACGGTGACACAGCAGATGGAACAGGCAAGATTAAAGGAAGTGACTTATAATGAATTTACCGATATGGTAAAGGAAGGAAAAGTTTCTGAGGTCTATGTAGAGTACAGCACGAACCGTATTCTGATCACTTCAACGGATGAACAGGATATCAGCAACGGGATTCAGTATTATACAGGCTATGTAGACAGCGACAGCATGCAGCAGCTGCTGGATCAGTATAATATCAAGTATTCTTTTGAGGTCAAGGACACGACGACCAGTATTTTTGACATTCTTCTTGCGCTTCTGCCTTATGCCCTTTTAATTGGTGCCATGTGGTTCGTATTCCGTATGCTCGCCAAGAATACGGGCGGCATGATGGGTGTCGGAAAAAGCAATGCCAAGGTGTATGTTGAAAAAGAGACAGGAATTACGTTTAAAGATGTAGCGGGTCAGGAGGAAGCAAAGGAATCAATATCAGAACTTGTGGACTTTCTTCATAACCCGGGCAAATATGCAAGGATAGGAGCAAAACTGCCCAAAGGAGCGCTTTTAGTCGGACCACCCGGAACAGGAAAGACGCTTCTTGCAAAAGCAGTTGCTGGAGAAGCAAAGGTTCCGTTCTTTTCACTGACAGGATCTGATTTTGTCGAGATGTTCGTTGGTGTCGGGGCATCCCGTGTGCGTGACCTGTTCAAGCAGGCACAGAGCCAGGCTCCCTGTATTATTTTTATTGATGAGATCGATGCCATTGGTAAGAGCAGGGATAATCAGTACGGCGGAGGCAACGATGAACGTGAACAGACGCTGAACCAGCTGCTTTCGGAGATGGATGGTTTTGACCCTTCCAAAGGAGTTGTCATTCTTGCGGCAACGAATCGTCCGGAGATTCTTGATAAAGCACTGCTGCGTCCGGGCCGTTTCGACCGTCGTGTAATTGTAGATAAGCCTGATCTGAAAGGCCGTGTTGAGACGCTTCGTGTACATGCGAAAAACGTGCTCATGCATGACTCTGTCGATTTGGAAGCCATCGGACTTGCTACTTCGGGAGCAGTAGGTTCTGATCTTGCAAACATTATCAACGAAGCTGCCATTCTTGCTGTTAAGGAAGGAAGAAGTGTAGTTACCCAGAGCGACCTTTTCGAGTCGGTCGAGGTAGTAATTGCTGGCAAGGAGAAAAAGGACAGAATTCTTGGACCGCAGGAGAAAAGAATTGTTGCCTGTCATGAGGTCGGACATGCTCTGATCACAGCACTGGAGAAAAAGGCGGAGCCTGTACAGAAGATCACGATCGTACCGCGTACCATGGGTTCGCTTGGCTATGTTATGCAGGTGCCTGAAGAAGAAAAGTATCTGATGAGCAAAGAGGAACTGATAACTAGGATTACAACATTGTTTGGAGGACGTGCTGCAGAAGAAGCAGTATTTCATTCTGTAACAACAGGTGCTTCCAATGATATAGAGCAGGCTACATCACTTGCAAGAGCCATGATTACCCAGTACGGTATGTCCGAAAAGTTCGGTCTGATCGGTCTGGAATCCCAGACAAACCGTTATCTGGACGGACGTTCTGTACTTAATTGTGCGGATACAACAGCGGCAGAAATCGATCATGAGGTGATGGATCTATTAAAAGAATGTCATGACAGAGCTTATGAGATGATAAGCCAGAACCTTGATGTGCTTGAGAAGATAGCTGATTTCCTGGTTGAGAAAGAGACGATTACAGGAAAAGAATTCATGAAGATATTTAATGAAGCAAAAGGAATCAGTACTAAAGTGAACGAAACTGCCGATGGGAATACAACAGATGCTGCGACAGACGAGATGCAGCATGAACAGTCTGTGACAGGGAGTCCAGACTCAGAGAAGTCGGATCCAGAGCCAGAGCAGCCAGAACAGCCTGAGTCAGAGCAATCGGACCCAGGGCCAGAGCAGTCTGAGCCAGAACAGTCGGACTCAGAGCAATCTGAGCCAGAGCAGCCGCAAGCAGAATAATCAGCTGCCAAACAGTCTGTGGAAGTGCAACTTGTAACAGAAGAGGGAACTGCTGCGATGTTTATAATTGAAGAAGAACTGAAAAAGCTGCCCGCTAAGCCGGGCGTATATATCATGCACAACAGCAAAGATGACATCATTTATGTTGGAAAAGCGAAGATTCTGAAAAACCGTGTGAAGCAGTACTTTCAGAACGGCCGGAATCTATCGCCCAAAATCCAGCGAATGGTGTCTTTCGTTGCGTATTTCGAGTATATTGTAGTGGATTCAGAGATGGAAGCACTGATACTGGAATGTAATTTGATCAAGGAGCACCATCCAAGATTCAACACAATGCTCATGGATGACAAAGGTTATCCGTATATAAAGATCACTGTGCAGGAACCATATCCCAAGGTTTTGTTTGCACATGATAAAAAAAAGGACAAAGCAAGATATTTTGGGCCTTATACCAGTGCACAGGCAGTTAAGAACACCATCGATCTGCTTCGCAAGCTTTATTGCATCAGAACCTGCAGCAAAAAGCTGCCAAAGCCGCCTGGTCCTGATAACCAGCCATGTCTGTATTATCATATGAACCAGTGCAAGGCTCCCTGTCAGGGTTATATTTCTGAAGATGAATATCAGAAGTCGATCGATGGGGTCATAGCATTTCTGAACGGAAATTATGATGCTGTACTGAAGGAACTGATATCGAAAATGAAAGAAGCCTCCGAGAGCATGGAATTTGAAGCGGCGGCAGGTTTTCGAGATCTGATCAATGATATACGTAAGATCACGCAAAAACAGAAAGCAACCGATGCAGATGATGCAACGGATCGTGATATCATTGCTTATGCAAGAAACGAGAAGGAAGCTGTGGTTCAGGTGTTCTTTATCAGAGACGGTAAGATGCTAGGACGGGAGCACTATTATCTGCAGGGCGTGGAGTCTGATAACGGAAGCGATATACTGTCGGATTTTATCAAACAGTATTACTCAGGGACACCTTATATACCAAGAGAACTGCTGCTGAGCGAGCAGATAGAAGAAGAGGCGCTACTGACTGAATGGATGACAGCAAAACGGGGACAAAAGGTATACATCAAGGTTCCCAAAATAGGAACCAAGGAGAGACTGATCGAGCTTGCCAGAAAGAATGCAGAGATTGTACTGCAGCAGGATGCCGAAAAGCTGGAACGTGAAGTCGCCAGAACAAGCGGTGCGATGGATGGCCTTGGCAGATGTCTTTCCATGGAAAACTTAAAACGGATTGAATCCTTTGATATATCCAATACCAGCGGGTTTTCATCTGTCGGTTCCATGGTCGTTTATGAGAATGGAAAACCTAAGCGGAATGACTATAGAAAGTTCAAGATCAAGTCGGTTCAGGGACCGGATGATTATGCCAGCATGCGGGAGGTTCTGACCAGACGATTTTTGCATGGAATAGAGGAACAAAAGGAATTGGAAGAAAAAGGAATGAATAAAGAAGTTGGGGGCTTCACCAGATATCCTGATTTGATTCTGATGGATGGAGGGAAAGGACAGGTCAATATTGCGCTGGAGGTGCTGTCTGAACTAAAGCTGTCGATTGAAGTCTGCGGCATGGTGAAGGATGATCATCACAGAACAAGGGGCTTATATTACAAGAATAATGAAATTCCGATTGATCCGCACAGCGAGACATTTCAGCTGATTACACGAATTCAGGATGAGACGCACCGGTTCGCGATCGAGTATCATAAAGCATTACGGGGAAAGGGACAGGTACATTCTGTTCTGGATGACATAGCAGGAGTCGGGACCACTCGGAGACGTGCTTTAATGAAGCATTATATGTCTCTTGAATCAATCAGGGCTGCAAGCATTGAAGAGCTTTCTGTCATACCGGGAATGAATAAAGCAGCAGCTCAAAGTGTACATGCTTTTTTTCATCCGGCGCAGTAAGGTTTTTTTGACGAAAGCAGGATGATGTGATACTATGAAAAGAGGTTGGACAGGCAGGGAACTGCGAATGGGATGGGGGAAATATGAGCAGATTATACTTTAAATATGGGTGCATGAACAGCAGCAAGTCAGCTAATCTTTTAATGATACGCCATAATTATATTGAACAGGGCTTCCGGGTACTTCTGCTGAAACCTAAGATCGATACAAGAGATGGTGACAATATTATCAGATCTAGAATCGGAATCGAAGCAGAATGCATCATGATAGACAGCGATGTCAATATACTTAACATGGATGAAATCAAGAACAGCGACATTATTATGGTCGATGAAGCACAGTTCCTTACAGCAAAACAGGTCGATCAGCTGTACGAGATAACCATGCACACCAATGTGTTGTGCTTTGGATTGCTGACAGATTTCAGACAGCAGCTGTTCGAAGGCAGCAAAAGGCTGATAGAGCGTGCGGAAAGCCTGATGGAGATAAAGACAGTATGCAAGTGTGGTGCAAAAGCCACAGTAAATGTAAGGTATTCAGGAGACGGAAAGCTGCTGACTGAAGGAGAACAGGTCGACATCGGTGGAAATGACAGGTATAAGGCAATGTGTAAAAAATGCTATGCAAGCGCAAGAAAAGAAGCAATAGAATGGAAAGAAAGGCAGGCCTAACCATGTATACAACGAAACTAAGCAGTCTTGCAACAAAAATGAAATTGGAGAACTGTACGCCGACGATCGATCTTGATGAGATCGTTCTTTCTCACATGGAAGTCAACAGACCGGCATTGCAGCTGGCTGGCTTCTATAGTTATTTTGACAAAGACCGTGTACAGATCATTGGAAATGTTGAAAATGCTTATATGCAGCAGCTCGGGGATGAAGAGAGAATACAGGTAATCAGAAAATTGATCAGCTTTATTCCGCCATGTATTATTTTTTGCCAGGGGATTCAGGTAAGTGATGAAATCCGTGCAATTGGTGAGGAGTTTGGTGTTCCGCTGCTTCGTACTGCAAAAAGCACCTGTAATTTTGAATCGGAGGTAACTAGATGGCTGAATGTCGAGCTGGCACCCCGGATTACCATACATGGAGTACTGGTCGATGTTTACGGAGAAGGCGTTCTGATCATGGGAGAGAGCGGCATCGGAAAGAGTGAAGCTGCACTTGAACTGATCAAGAGAGGACACCGGCTTGTCGCGGATGATGCAGTAGAAATCAAGAAGGTCAGTGATGATACGCTGGTCGGATCTGCTCCGGACGTTACAAGACATTTTATCGAGCTTCGCGGTATCGGGATTATTGATGTAAAGATGCTGTTCGGTGTTGAAAGCGTTAAGAACACACAGGCAATTGACCTTGTTATCTGTCTTGAGGACTGGGTGAAGGATAAAGAGTATGACCGCCTCGGACTGGAGGAGCAGTACACGGAATTCCTTGGCAATAAAGTAGTATGTCATAACATTCCGATTCGTCCCGGCAGGAATCTAGCAGTAATCTGTGAGTCGGCAGCGGTTAATTTCCGCCAGAAAAAGATGGGATATAATGCTGTTCAGGAACTTTATAACCGTGTTACAAATAATATTAATAAAAAGATCGGTTTATAAGAGCCTGAATTTCAAAAGAAGATAAACGGAGGGGTTAAAGAGAATGAGTAAGTATTGTTTTGGGATTGACATCGGCGGGACTTCAATTAAATGCGGTCTATTCAGCATTGAAGGAGAACTGCTCGAAAACTGGGAGATACCGACCAACAGAGCGAACAAAGGGGAGGCTGTACCTCAGGATGTTGCGGATACCGTATTAAGAAAGATTCATGAAAAGAGCATATCCATGCAGGATGTAGTTGGAGTAGGAATCGGAATACCGGGACCGGTGAACAAGGATGGTGTCGTTCTGAAATGTGCGAATCTTGGATGGGGTGTTGTTGATGTTGCAAAACAGATGGAGTCGCTGCTCGGCTTAAAAGTTTTTGCTGCCAATGATGCCAATGTTGCTGCTCTGGGTGAGATGTGGCAGGGCGGTGCCAAAGGATACAGCGATGTTGTTATGGTCACGCTCGGAACTGGTGTCGGCGGCGGAATCATCATTAATGGAAAGATTCATACAGGAAGCAACGGTGCTGCCGGAGAAATCGGGCACATAACAGTCAATACAGAAGAACAGGCAGTCTGTGGCTGCGGCAACAAAGGACATCTTGAGCAGTATGCTTCAGCAACCGGAGTAGTACGCCTTGCCAAAAAGATCATGGAAGAAGAAAAGACTGATTCGGTTCTGAACAGACTGAATGAAATCACAGCAAAAGATATTTTTGATGCTGCGAAAGAAGAAGATGCACTGGCACTTGACATAGTAGACACCTTTGGAAGATATCTTGGTATTGGTCTGTCTCATGTGGCAGCATCTGTAGACCCTGAAGTATTCGTAATCGGCGGTGGTATGGCAAAGGCTGGAAACATCATAATTCATGCGGTAGAAAAGTACTACAATGAGAACATTTTGAATGCGCTGAAGGATAAACCGTTCTGCATGGCAACGCTGGGAAATGATGCGGGTATTTATGGCTGTGCAAAGCTGGTGCTGACCTCGCTTTCTTAATTGTGAAAATAATGAAAAAAGTGCTTTTTTATTGTGCATTACAGACAAAACACAGAAGATTGTTCGTGCATATGTAACAAAAATGACAAAGTTTTTTTGTTTTATCAGTAATATGTAGCCATTTTAATTATTTCATGCTAAAGTATAATGTGAGTTTATTAGAAACAAGGATGGATAGAAAAGAAGGAAATAATCTCATGTATGAGAAGCTAACAGCGATTGTCGGCACAGACAGAGTTAAATGCAACGAGCAGATGAAGAACCACACTACATTTCGTATCGGTGGTCCGGCAGATTTTTATATAGAAAGTATATCTACGGAAGAATTACAGAATATCCTTGAAGCATGCAGAATGAACGGCGCTGCATACGCAATCCTCGGAAACGGAAGCAATCTTTTAGTTTCTGACCTTGGTTTTCGAGGTGTAGTTATTAAAATGCAGGAAGAAGAAACTGCAGTTTGTATCAGAGAAGAAACAGCGGCCGATGGCAGCAAAAAACTGGTATTCAGAATTCCGGCCGGGATGAAACTGGCCAGAGCAGCCATGCAGGTAGCAGAATTCGGCTGTACAGGATTTGAATATGCAGCAGGTATACCTGGTACGATAGGCGGAGCGGTTGTAATGAATGCAGGAGCATACGATCAGACCATCGAGGATACGATTCTAGGTGCTGACATTCTGAAGGAAGACCAAAGTATTGCCTATTTTACAAAGGAAGACCTTCAGTTAGGATACAGAACAAGCATTATTCAAAGAGAACCTTATATAGTACTGAGTGCCGACTTTGCTTTTCCGGTTGGAGATAAGGAAGCGGTCCTGAAAAGGATTGACGAACTGAACCGTATGCGGAAAGAAAAGCAGCCGCTCGAGTATCCGAGCGCCGGCAGCACATTCAAACGTCCGATCGACAATTTTGCAGGAAAGCTGATCATGGAATCCGGTCTGCGCGGTTATCGTGTCAATGATGCGGCGGTTTCTGATAAGCACTGCGGGTTCGTTATCAATCTTGGAGAAGCTACAGCAAAGGATGTTCAGACACTGTTAATTGATGTGGTAAGAATCGTTAAGGAAAAAACTGGTGTTACTCTGGAACCGGAAATCAAGTTTCTCGGGGAGATATGAGTATGAGGAAATACGAAGATAACATGCGTAAATCGTGCATGTAAAAGCATCTTCGTATAAAAAGAACTGCGATATTCTCGCAAAGGGCTCGAACATCTTATTCTTTACTTATTATCTGTGATGTAAAAAACGGCATCATGTTTTGAGGTTTGTGCCTCACGCGTCACCGCTCGTTCAAACTTGATATGCGCAAAGATCAGCGCAGGAATGAGGAGAAGTATGTCATTCTCAAGAGAGGTCAAAGAAGAAATCAGTAAACATACCAGCAATGCGAGGCATTGCAGAATAGCAGAGCTTGCAGCGATCGTGACATTGAACGGACAGATCTGCGAAAGTCCCTTTGAAGGGTTTCATCTGGAAATCAGAACGGAGAATGAAATTGCATTTTCAACTTGTCTGTCACTGCTCAAAAAGCTGATGCTGCCTGAGCCCGAGACAGAAACCAGAAAGTACTCGAGGCTAAGACAAGGCGTTTTTGTTATAAAGATCATGGAAAAGCAGGCACATGAATTGCTGAAGATGCTAAAGATGGACATGAGCTTTGAGAAGGAAGGAACACTGCCTGCTCCAAAGTCAATGATACTGGCTGATTCCTGCTGTAAACGATCATATCTTCGGGGAGCATATTTAACAGCAGGCTCGATGAGCGATCCAGAGAAAACATATCATTACGAAATAGCAGTGACCGATAAAGAAAAGGCAATCCAGCTGCAGGAGACAATGCAGGCTTTTGATGTAGATGCAAAGGTCGTCACCCGAAAGAACAACTATGTGGTATATGTTAAAGAAGGTTCACAGATCGTTGATCTTTTGAGCATAATGGAAGCACATGTTGCATTAATGAATCTGGAAAATGCACGAATTGTAAAAGAAATGAGAAACTCCATAAATCGTCAGGTAAACTGTGAGGCTGCGAACATAAGTAAAACAGTAACGGCAGCAGCCAAGCAGATTGATGATATTAAATATATAAGGGATACCATAGGGTTTTCAGAATTAAATGCCGGACTGTCTGAAGTAGCGCAGTTAAGGCTTGATTATCCTGAAGCATCCTTAAAGGAGCTAGGAATGATGCTTTCATCACCGATCGGTAAGTCGGGTGTAAACCACCGCCTGACGAAACTGAGTGAAATGGCAGAGGGGTTAAGATCGTAAAAGGAGGATTCGTGATGTTATCAAAGAAAATGAAAATTAAGATTCCGACAGGTTTGGAAGCCAGACCGGTGGCATTGCTCGTGCAGGTAGCCAGCCAGTTTGAAAGCAGCGTGTATGTTGCCTGCGGAGAGAAAAAGGTCAATGCGAAAAGCATTATGGGTATGATGAGCCTCGGACTCGCGGCAGGAGAAGAAGTTGATGTTATCATCGACGGAAGTGACGAGAACACTGCAATGGAACATATCGAAAAATATCTTTGCGGAAACTAAAGACTATAAAATCAACCCGGACGGGTTGATTTTTTTTGCATTCCGACATCCTTGCATTTCATTTTGATGTCATTTTATTGAAGAATGTGCTATACTGTTAGGTAATATCGGGAGGATCAGTATTCATTTTTGTATAACCGGATAATTACTGACTTTTCAATTATGACATAAAACAGAAGGCAAAATAAATGAAAAATACACTACAAAATAAAAAGCAAAATAAAATGCATAATGAAAACAGACATAAACGTAAAAAATTATATCTTATCCTTACAGCGGAAGTTATAGTGATGTTACTTTTATTTCTCGTTGTTTTTCCGGAGATCAGAAAAATTGAAAGTGTAAATGAACAGCCGGAGCCTTCAGCGGCCAATACAGGAAGCACCGAGCTTTTGACACAGGCACCTGACAATCATGAAGATGCAGCACAGCAGATAACACCAGAGGTGATTCCTTCTGCAACAGAAAGCCCGTCGGTACCATCTGCAGTACCAGAAGATACCGACAACGAGGAAGCAGATTCTGCGAAACAGCAGGCAGAAGACCAGAAAGCACAGGAATTACAGAACAGAATCGATGAAGAACTTAAGATTTCGGACCGGCTTGCTGCTATGTATGAATATGATGCTGCCATAGAGTATCTGCAAAATCTTGATATATACGAAGATACAGATGAGCTTTATAATGCTGTGAATGAATATATGCAGCAGAAGGAAAGCTGTACTATATGGGAAGACAATACAAAAATCACACATATATTCTTCCATTCTCTGATTGTTGACACCTCGCTGGCTTTTGGTCCAAAGAGCAAAACAGCGACAGGATATAATTTATATATGACTACGACAGGAGAGTTTGAAAAGATATTGGAAGCCTTGTATGAAGAAGGTTACGTTCTTGTCAGTATGCATGATATTGCGAGTGTTGTGACAGCGCCGGACAAAACGGAACAACTTGAAAAAAACGAAATTCTGCTTCCGGAAGGAAAGCAGCCGCTTGTTATTTCAGAGGATGATGTATGCTACTATGATTATATGGATGGCGAAGGATTCGCTGACAAGATCGTTCTGGATGACAATGGGAAGCCTACCTGTGAGTATATAGAAAAAGACGGATCGGTCGTTACCGGTGAATACGATCTTGTTCCGATCCTTGACAGATTTGTGGAAGAACATCCGGATTTTTCTTACAAAGGCGCAAAAGCTCTGCTATGCATCACCGGGTATGAAGGAGCGCTTGGGTACGAGACACAGCCGGATCGTTATAATACTTCAGAAAAACTAAATAAACTGTCTGATCAGGAGAAGACTGATATGCTGGCGTCCGAACAGGCCGCCTGCACAAAAGTGGCAGCTGCATTGCGGGAGGATGGGTATGATTTTGCCAGCCACAGTTATGGACACAGAAATGTACAGACCTGTACCTATGATAAATTAGTATATGATACTGAACGCTGGGAAAGAGAAGTTGGTTCACTGCTTGGAGGGACAGATATCTATGTCTATCCATTTGGTGCAGACATTGGGGACTGGCATGCATACAGCGGAGAAAAATATGAGTATCTGAAGAGTATGGGCTTCTGGTATTTTTGCAATGTAGATTCATCGGTACCTTACTGGGTCGTGATCACTGATGACTATATGAGGATGGGCCGGATTAACTGTGACGGAGAGATGATGCAGCTTCGGCCGCAGGTTCTTGACTTTCTATATGATTCTGAAGCCATACTTGATGTGACTAGACCGGCATTGATAAAAGGCGAAGACGGCAGCTATGAAAATGCTGACTATTCATGGACGCAGATACAGCAGTAATGTTCTCAGTCAGACAAAAGCATCCATGAAACGTGAAAACAACACATAAATAAAAGAGATCGTGATTTAGTGCAGGGTAACGATACCTGTGAGAATAACAGAAAAGAAAAGTGGGGGGACTATGAATTTTACACATCTGCATGTGCATACTGAATACAGTCTTCTGGACGGTTCCGGCAAGATCAAGGAAATGGTAATGCAGGCAAAAGCGCTTGGCATGGACAGCCTGGCGATCACTGACCATGGTGTAATGTATGGCGTGATCGATTTTTACCGCGCCTGTCTGGCAGAAGGTATCAATCCGGTCCTTGGCTGTGAGGTTTATGTTGCACCCGGCTCAAGATTTGACAAAGAAAATGGTCAGTCGGATGAAAGATACCGTCATCTTGTGCTTCTTGCTGAGAATAATACTGGATATTCCAATCTGATGAAGATCGTATCGACGGGCTACATTGAAGGATTTTATTATAAACCAAGAGTTGATTATGAAATTCTTGAGAAATACAGTGAAGGCATTATTGCACTCTCTGCCTGCCTTGCCGGAGAAGTAGCGGTGAACCTGCGCAGGGGCTTTTTTGAGGAAGCAAAAGATGCTGCACTTCACTTGCAGAGTGTTTTTGGACAAGGTAATTTTTTCCTTGAGCTTCAGGATCATGGTATCAGTGAGCAGCAAGCCGTGAACCACGAATTGCTGCGTCTGTCAAAAGAAACCGGGATACCGCTGGTCGCGACCAATGATGTTCATTATACTTATGCTTCTGATGCTGCGGCACATGACATCCTGCTATGTATTCAGACGCAGAAAAAGGTCAGTGATGAGGACCGTATGCGATATGAGGGCGGACAGTATTATCTGAAATCTCCGGAGGAGATGAAGGTTCTATTTCCGTATGCACTGGAAGCTTTAGAACGTACTCACGAGATAGCACAGCGCTGTCATGTGGAGATTGCGTTCGGTGAGTATAAACTCCCCAAATTCGATGTTCCGCAAGGGTATAGCGCATTGCAGTATCTGCAGAAGCTTTGTATGGAAGGGCTGGAAAGACGATATCCAAATCCTTCGGATGAATTGAAGGAAAGACTGAAATACGAGATCGATACCATACAGAACATGGGATTTGTGGATTACTTTTTAATCGTCGCGGATTTTATTCATTATGCAAAATCGCATGGTATTGCTGTCGGACCGGGAAGAGGAAGTGCGGCAGGAAGTATAGCCTCCTACTGTCTGGAGATCACAAACATCGATCCGATCAGATATCAGCTTTTGTTCGAACGTTTTCTGAATCCGGAACGTGTATCCATGCCTGATATCGATATTGACTTCTGCTTCGAACGCAGGCAGGAGGTCATTGATTATGTTGTTGAAAAGTATGGCAAGGAACGGGTCGTACAGATCGTGACCTTTGGTACGATGGCGGCAAGGCTTGCTATACGTGATGTCGGAAGAGCACTTGACATGTCCTATCAGAGAGTCGATCAGATTGCCAAGATGATTCCGAATGAGCTTGGTATTAACATAGAAAAAGCACTCTCCATGAATTCCGACCTGTCTTCCGCCTATGCCGGTGATGATGAAGTTAAATATCTGATCGATATGTCAAGACGTCTCGAAGGTCTTCCAAGACATACTTCCATGCATGCAGCCGGTGTTGTTATCAGCGATGCGCCTGCAATTGAATATGTACCGCTGTCAAGGTCTTCGGAGGATGCAATCACAACACAGTTCACCATGACGACCCTCGAAGAGCTGGGACTTTTGAAGATGGACTTTCTGGGGCTTCGCACGCTCACTGTTATTCAGAATGCGGTCCGACTGGCCAATGAGACACATGTTGATCTTAATCTGGATATCGATGCCATTGATTTTGACGACTCGGCAGTTTTTGAGCTGATAGCCTCAGGAAAGACAGACGGTGTATTTCAGTTAGAAAGCAATGGTATGAAGAACTTCATGAAGGAGCTAAAACCGCAGAACCTGGAAGATATCATAGCGGGTATATCTTTGTACCGTCCGGGTCCGATGGATTTTATTCCTAAATATATTAAAGGTAAAAATGAAGCTGCCAGCATTCATTATGAGTGCAATGAGCTGGAACCGATTCTGAAGCCGACCTATGGCTGCATTGTTTATCAGGAACAGGTAATGCAGATCGTGCGTGAGCTTGCCGGTTACAGTTACGGCCGAAGCGATCTTGTGCGCCGCGCCATGTCAAAGAAAAAAGCTTCTGTAATGGAGAAGGAACGTAAGAACTTTGTTTACGGCAATCAGGAAGAAGGGGTCAGCGGGTGTCTGGCAAAAGGAATCCCAGAGACTGTCGCTAATCAGATCTACGATGAAATGACAGACTTTGCCAAATATGCCTTTAATAAATCTCACGCAGCTGCATACGCAGTTCTTTCCTATCAGACAGCTTATCTGAAACACTATTATCCTGTTGAATTTATGGCAGCATTGATGACATCTGTAATTGACAATGCAGGTAAGACTGCTGAATACATTTATACAAGCAGGCAGATGGGTATTAAGATCCTTCCGCCCAACATCAATGACGGACAGTCGGTATTTACGGTCACAGACGGAAAAATCAGATACGCACTTTCTGCCATCAAAGGAATCGGAAAACCTGTGATCGATGCACTGGTACAGGAGAGAGAAACAGGCGGGATTTATACCGGACTTAAAGATTTTGCATCAAGACTGACAGGTAAAGAAGTTAATAAAAGAACTGTGGAAAGCCTGATCAAGGCTGGTGCTTTCACCGGAATGCCGGGAACTAGAAAGCAGCTGATGAATATCTACACCAAGGTTCTGGACGACATAACAACTGACAGAAAGCATTCCATCAGCGGGCAGATCTCATTGTTTGACTTTGCAGCCCCTGAGGAAGCACAGGAGCTTGAGATAACATTTCCGGATGTCGGTGAATATACGAACGAAGAGCTTCTTGCATTCGAGAAGGAAGTTCTTGGAATTTATGTAAGCGGACACCCTCTGGAGCCATACCGTGAACTCATGGCAAAGAACACGACTGCAACAACACTTGATTTTATCGTAGATGAAGAAACCGGGGAAGCAGCTGTTGCTGATGGCAGTTTTGCTGCAATAGGCGGCATCATCGTCGATAAGGTAACGAAGACAACAAGAAGCAACAGTATGATGGCTTTTATAACCATTGAAGATCTGTACGGACAGGCAGAAGTAATTGTATTCTCGAAAGATTATGAAAAGTATCGTGCGATTCTGCTGCCGGATAATAAATTGATCATTCGCGGTAAAATTACAGTGGAAGAAGAGAAAGGTGCAAAACTGATCTGTCAGGAAGTTATTCCCTTTGATTCCATACCACGGATTCTTTATCTCAAGTTCAAAGACATCGAAGAATTTCGAAGCAGCGAAGAGGATTTATCCCGGATGATAAGCGATTTTGACGGAAATGATACCGTTATGATATTCTGTGAAAAAGAACGTGCAGTGAAGGAAATGCCAAAAAGCTGGAATATTAGGATAGATACTGTGCTGCTGCAGAAGCTTTATGAAAGGTTTTCTGAAGATAATGTTAAAATTGTTGAAAAAAAGCTTGAAAAAACTCCAATAAAACGGTATGTTAGTAATTGATTTGTTTGTTAATTAACAAAGTTAATTAACAAAGTGAACAGGCAGTTTTTACTGATGCAGCTGCCGGCAAACGGAACACATTGACGGGCAGTCAGACTCATTTGTATTTTATTAAGAAAGGTTAAGAATAAATATGGGCGTAAATGCAACAAAAGAAATTAAAACTATCGGGGTCCTCACCAGCGGAGGAGACGCACCGGGAATGAACGCTGCAGTACGCGGCGTAGTACGTACGGCACTTGCTAACGGAATGAACGTTAAGGGTATCAGAAGAGGGTATACCGGTCTGATCGAAGAAGATATCATCGATATGAACGGCAGATCTGTTGCAGATACCATTCAAAGAGGCGGCACCGTGTTATTTACAGCCAGATGTCCTGAATTTGTTACACCTCAGGGACAGGATAAAGCTGCAGAAGTATGCAGAAAACACCACATAGACGGTCTTGTTGTCATCGGCGGTGACGGTTCCTTCAGAGGTGCCAGAGATCTTGCCACACGTGGTATTAATACGGTCGGAGTACCGGGAACCATCGATCTTGATATTGCATGCACGGATTATACGATTGGTTTTGATACGGCTGTTAATACTGCTATGGAAGCAATCGATAAAGTACGTGATACATCAACTTCTCATGAACGCTGCAGTATCATTGAAGTTATGGGACGTACTGCTGGACATATTGCATTATGGTGCGGTATTGCAACCGGTGCAGAAGATGTATTAACAGTTGAAAGACAGGATTATAATGAAAAGCTTCTGATCCAGAATATTATTGACAAGCGTAAAATGGGCAAGACCCACCATATAATAATCAATGCTGAAGGTGTCGGTGATTCTTACGGTATGGCAAGCCGCATTGAAGCTGCAACCGGTATTTCTACCAGAGCAACAATCATCGGACATATCCAGCGAGGCGGCAGCCCTACCTGCAAGGACAGGGTATATGCTTCTGCAATGGGAAGTAAAGCTTCCGAGATTTTAAAAGAAGGTAAGACGAACAGAATCATCGCATATAAGAAAGGTGCATTCATTGATATTGATATCGAAGAGGCACTGGCTATGAAAAAGGATCTTGATCCATTCCTTTACGAGATGCAGAAAAAGCTTTCCAAGATGTAAGTGTATCTTCGGCATCATATAGTATTTCGGGATTATTTAGTATTTCAGGAACAAATAGTGTCTGCAGTATCAAAGACAGATAAGTATTGATAAAATAAACCAGGGAGCGCAACAAAAGCGCTCCCTGATCTGATTTATCAATAGTTTGTCTGTGTCAGGCTTCGAGATCAACATTGGCACCTGTCAGAACTGTACTGTCAATGGATTTTTGAGACTGACCGTAAGGATTGGAGGAGTACTGAATCAATGTATTGGTAACACCGCCGGACACATATCTTCTGCCGCACTCCGGACATACAGAGGTAATCAGGCGAACGGTCGCAGATACGAGCTTTGCACCGGGCTGGCTGCCCTTTTGAACGGCATTGGCCACATGCTGCTGTTCATGTGACATAACAACTGTTGCCGATGATGCTGGTGAGATGTGCTGCGGTGACTGAAAAGATACATTGCTTTCATTTGATACATCGACATATTTTCTGTTCTTACAGGTCTGACAAACACCGCTGTCAATTTTTTTTATGCTGTCATTTTGTGCGGACGAGTCATTGGAAAGTGCAGAGGTCTGTGTAGATTCGGCAGGCTCGGCATTGGAAGCTGCTCCTGAAATTTTAGCATCCGGAGCACCAAATTGATTTACCTGACCATTCAAATCGTTCTGGTAATTGTAGTTGTTCTGATTGTAAGGATTATCATAGGAAACTGACTGAAAACCAATCATCCTGCCACCTCCCTGCATACAATTTTACATCTTCATTATAAGACAATGGTCCTGTAAATGCAATGGATAACTATTCCATATATTCCTGTCTGACAAAGATCGCGAACACTCGCAATTGATTTTAAAGTAGTTAAATGGTATGATAAGGTAGCTGTGAGGCAAACAGTCAAAGAAAGACAAGGAGCAGACAGATGAGTATATTTGAACAGTTAAAAGAAGAGCTGGGGATACGTCTTGAGCAGGTACAGGCGACTGTGCAGCTGATCGACGAAGGCAATACCATACCGTTTATAGCACGTTACCGAAAAGAAGTGACAGGATCACTTGATGACGAGGTGCTGCGTAATTTGGATGAGAGACTTACGTATCTTAGAAATCTCGAAGAAAAGAAAGCACAGGTCATCTCAACGATAGAAGAGCAGGGAAAGCTTACTGCTGAACTGAAAAAGCAGATAGAGGAAGCAAAGACGCTTGTTGTGGTTGAGGATCTTTATCGACCTTACCGCCCAAAGAGAAGGACAAAAGCTACCATTGCAAAAGAAAAAGGACTCGACTTGCTGGCTGAACTTATTTTGAAACAGGAAATTACAGTTTCCGTGGAAGCAGAAGCAATGGCATATGTTGATCCTGAAAAGGAAGTGGCATCGGTTGCGGAAGCAATTCAGGGAGCTCTTGATATTATTGCAGAAATGATTTCTGACAATGCAGATTACAGAAGCTATATTCGTCAGGCAACCTTTGATGAAGGAACAGTAGTTTGTACCGCTAAAGATGAAAAGGCTGAATCGGTATATGAGATGTACTATAATTATGAAGAAAAGATCGATAAGATCCCGGGACACAGAATTCTGGCCCAAAACCGCGGAGAAGCAGAAAAAATTCTGAATGTAAAGATAACAGCACCGGAAGAAAGAATCCTGCGTTTCCTTGCAAAGCAGGTCATCAAGGGTGAGAATAAAAATACAGAAAGTTATCTGTTCCAGGCAATTGCTGACAGCTATACCAGGCTGATTGCACCGGCCATTGATCGCGAAATCAGAAATGATCTGACAGAAAAGGCGGAAGATGGTGCTATCAAGGTATTTGGCAAGAATCTGCACCAGCTTTTAATGCAGCCGCCTATTGTCGGACAGACTGTGCTTGGGTGGGATCCGGCATTTCGCACCGGCTGTAAGCTTGCGGTCGTGGATGGGACAGGAAAGGTACTTGATACAGTTGTCATCTATCCGACAGCGCCGCAGAATAAAGTGGAAGAAGCAAAAAAAACATTAAAAAGGTTAATTGAAGCCTACAACATCACCCTGATATCTGTGGGCAACGGAACTGCATCCAGAGAATCAGAGCAGATCATCGTAGAACTGTTAAAGGAAGTAAAAAGGCCGCTGCAATATATCATTGTGAATGAAGCAGGTGCATCCGTGTATTCAGCCAGTAAGCTGGCAACAGAGGAATTTCCGAATTTTGATGTTGGACAGCGAAGCGCAGCATCTATTGCAAGAAGGTTACAGGATCCGCTTGCAGAGCTGGTGAAGATCGATCCGAAATCAATCGGAGTCGGACAGTATCAGCATGATATGAATCAGAAAAAGCTTGGAGAATCACTCAGCGGTGTTGTAGAAGACTGTGTTAATAAGGTCGGTGTCGATTTAAATACGGCATCAGCGTCTTTGCTGGAGTATATCTCCGGTATCAGCAAAGTGATTGCAAAAAACATCGTTGTATACAGAGAAGCGAATGGAAAATTTACATCAAGAACACAGCTGTTAAAAGTTCCAAAACTTGGACCAAAGGCATATGAGCAGTGTGCCGGTTTCCTTCGTATACATGGTGGCAGTGACCCGCTCGATGAGACAAGTGTGCACCCGGAATCCTATGATGCAGCGAAACAGCTGCTTAAGTCTTTAGGTTTTACAGCCGAAGACATTAAAAAGGTACAGTTACAGCAAAGAGAAGTGTTCGAAAAGACAAAGTCGCAGAATCCGCAGCCGGAAAGGCCGGAGGCCAATGCTCCCGTCCGCCGTGACCGCAATGACAGAAACCAGAAACCAGGACGAAATATGAACACCAGTACTGCCATGGGTCAGGCACTGATGGCTGCACTGGCAGGAGGCGGAAGGACTGCAGAGCCGGCTGCACAGGAAACCAATGCAGTCAGTGCTGTCTCGGCTGATAAAAAGCTGCCTGCATCTGATCATACAATGGTCACAACAGATGGGCTATCGCAGCTTGGAAGGTTGGTAAAAGATAAAGACAAGCTTGCTAAAGAGCTTGGTATTGGTGTGATTACCCTTACAGATATCATTAAAGAACTCGAAAAACCTGGACGTGATCCACGTGATGAGATGCCAAAGCCGATCCTTCGCACCGATGTTATGGAAATGAAAGATTTAAGCGAGGGAATGATTCTTAAAGGGACTGTACGCAATGTTATTGATTTTGGCGTGTTTGTTGATATTGGTGTGCATCAGGATGGTCTGGTGCATATTTCTCAGATCACGAATAAGAAGTTCATCAAGCATCCGCTGGATGCTGTTAGTGTAGGCGATATTGTTGATGTTAAAGTTATGAGCGTTGATGTTCAGAAGAAGAGAATTCAGCTGACAATGATTCTATAAAGCATAAGCCTTCCGGGAGAAGCTCGGAAGGCTTGTTGTTTTTGTGTGGGCCCGTCAATGTCTGCGGACAGTCCGTATTATGAAGAAGTGCTTTACGCAAAGAGACAGAACGGTTATAATGAAAACAATGGATTTACAGGAATAGAAAGGAATCAGAGCATTGATACAGGAAAGTTACAGCGCACAGGACACCTTTGCGTTTGGGAAAAAATTAGGGGAGACAGCTGTGCCTGGTGATGTTTTTTGCCTGTCAGGAGACTTGGGTACCGGGAAAACTGTTCTTACAAAAGGATTTGCATTTGGACTTGGCATTGAAGAACCGGTAAGCAGTCCGACCTTTACGATACTGCAGATATATGAAGAAGGCAGGCTGGCACTTTATCATTTTGATGTTTATCGGATGAGTGGAAGCGATGAGCTGCTAGGTATCGGAGGAGATGAGTATTTCGATAAAGGCGGTGTCTGTCTGATAGAGTGGGCAGAACTGATCGAAGATATCATACCAAAGAGGAGCAAAAGGATACTGATTGAAAAGGATCTGACCAAGGGCCTTGATTATAGAAGAATTACTGTTACCGAATAGAAGAGGATGAAAGGAGTGGAAGAATTAGATAATTCTTTCACAAACAAGTTTGTGCTTCGCGCGTCACCGCTCGTTCAAACTTGATATGCGCAAAGATCAGCGCAGGAATGAGGAGGAATCATGAGAATACTTGCGATCGATGCTTCGGGCCAGGTGGCGTCTGTTGCTCTTTTAACAGATGAAACGCTGGCAGCAGAATATACAATTGATTATAAGAAGACACATTCACAGACGCTTCTCCCTATGATTGATGAAATCATGAGGATGATCGAGATGGAACCAGATGAGCTGGATGCCATTGCGGTTTCAGCCGGGCCTGGTTCCTTTACAGGACTAAGAATTGGAGCGGCAACTGCAAAAGGACTGGCAATGTCATTAAATAAAAAGATCATAGCAGTGCCGACTCTGGATATGCTGGCATATAATTATATGGGCACAGAGCATCTGATCTGCCCGATGATGGATGCAAGACGTAACCAGGTATATACAGGATTGTATGAATGCAAACAGGATAAGGTTCTTCCTTTGAGCCGGCAGACAGCCTGTTCCATAGACGAACTGATCGATAATGTGAACAGTATGTGCCGCACCACCATATTTCTTGGTGACGGAATTACAGTCTTTCGTGAGCTTTTGAAAGAAAGATTGACCATTCCTTACCTTTTTGCTCCGCCGCATTTGGTTAAGCAGAGAGCTGGAAGTCTTGCCGTTGCGGCTCTGCATTATTATATAGAAGGAAAGTATCTGTCGTCTGCAGAGTTTGTTCCGGAATATCTGCGCTTATCACAGGCAGAACGTGAGTTGAAGGAGAAGCAGAATGCAGATCAGACGAATGAACAGGGATGATATAACGCAGGTCTGTGCAATCGAGAACAGTACCTTTTCACATCCATGGAGCGAAGAAAGCTTTCTGGATGCAGTGAATGCTGAGAAGGACATTTACCTTGTAGCTGAAGAGGAAGGATCGATCTGCGGATATTGCGGATTATGGGGAATTGCCGGTGAAGGTCAGATAACGAATGTGGCAGTTTCAGAGCAGTACAGAAACAAGGGATATGCAGGGCAGCTGCTTTGCTGTCTTCTGCAGCTTGGTAAAGAAGCCGGACTTTATGATTTTACCCTGGAAGTACGCGTCAGCAATGCGCCTGCCATTCATCTGTATCACAAACTTGGCTTTAAAGATGCCGGAATACGCAAGGATTTCTATGAAAAACCCAAAGAAGATGCAATTATTATGTGGTTACAGGATAAACAGTAACGGTCCATATGTTGTGCGAAAAGCCTGCGGTATTATTGCACTATAGAATTGATCTTTGTGGATTTGCATTATTTAATAAGAAACCAGAATTGGAGATTTTACATGTTAGATGTTTGTTTGTTAGGAACGGGAGGGATGATGCCGCTGCCAAATCGCTGGCTGACTGCCCTGCTGACCAGATATAATGGAAGCTCGCTGTTAATTGACTGCGGAGAAGGAACTCAGATAGCTCTCAGAAAGAGCGGCTGGAGCTTTCATCCGATTGATACTATTTGTTTCACACATTTTCATGGTGACCATATCAGCGGCCTGCCTGGACTGCTGCTTTCCATGGGAAATGCAGACCGTACAAGACCTGTTACGCTGATCGGACCAAAGGGGCTGGAAACAGTAGTCAGCGCACTGAGGATTATCGCACCTGAGCTTCCCTTCGAGCTTGAATATCATGAGCTTACACAGTCAGAAGAGATTATTGATCTGAACGGGTATCAGATCAAGGCTTTCCGGGTAAATCACAACATTACCTGTTATGGTTATTCTCTGGAGATAGTAAGGGCAGGAAGATTTCAGCCGGAAAAGGCGCAGGAGAATAATGTGCCGATGAAGGCCTGGAATAAGCTGCAAAAAGGCGAAGAGGTCGTGCTTGACGGCGTACGCTACACACAGGATCTGATACTTGGTCCTCCAAGAAAAGGGATAAAGCTTACATATTGTACCGATTCGAGACCGACGAAATCCATTGTCGATAACGCTGCCGGTTCGGATCTTTTTATATGCGAAGGCATGTATGGTGAACCGGGCATGGAGAAAAAAGCAGCAGAACATAAGCATATGACATTTTATGAAGCAGCCAGAATAGCTGCTCAAGCGAAGGTCACAGAGCTTTGGCTGACACATTACAGTCCGTCTTTGGTGGGGCCGGAGCAGTATCAGAACGAGGTAAAAAAGATTTTTGATGCTTCGGTTGTCAGCAGGGACGGCAGGATGGTCACTCTTGATTTTGATAAAAATGAATAATATTCAGGTATCATGGAGCACAAAGGGTAAACAGTGAAAGACTGGCGCAGAAAGAGGGTAGCATGAAGAATTCAGTAAAGAGCACAATACAGACGATTTTCATAATGCTGATTATTCTGGCACTGATTGCCGGGTGCTATATCGTTATCAAAGAGAAGAAAAAAGCACAGGTCGAAGAGGATACGGCCACGGTTTTGACAGAGACAGAACAGCTTCTGGCCATGGATCTTGAATCGGATTATCCGCTGACGCCAAGAGCTGTTTTGAAATTATACTGCCGTATTGTTGAATGCAGCTATAACGAAAGCCTTGATGATACGCAGCTGGAAGCTATGGTAAAGCAGATGCGGCTGTTGTTTGATGAAGAATTTTTGAGCAATAATCCTTTTGATGATCATTTGGACAGCTTGAAGCAGGAAATCACAGATTATCAGGCAACAGGGAAAACAATCACCTCCTATAATGTTGAAAGCGCGGGAAATGTTGTTGAATGGGAAGCTGACGATGAAAGCTATGCCCGTCTCATTGCATCATTTACAACCAGACAGGAGGCTTCCTACAGCAAAGTTTATGAAGAATTCCTTTTTCGTAAGGACGATGTAAATTTATGGAGAATTGTCGGCTGGAGAATTGTTGATCAGGGTGAGACGGAGTCAAATTAGGAGATAAAGAAATAATGGAGAGTAAGATAAAGAAAGATATTACCATACTAGCAATAGAGACCTCATGTGATGAGACGGCTGCAGCAGTTGTCCGCAATGGAAGAACAGTACTTTCTAACGTGATTTCGTCGCAAATCGACCTTCATACCATGTATGGCGGTGTTGTACCTGAGATAGCTTCCAGAAAACATATTGAGAATATCGATGTGGTCATACAGGAAGCGCTGAATGAAGCGGGAATTACGTTATCAGAACTGGATGCTATTGGAGTGACGTATGGACCGGGACTGGTAGGGGCTTTGCTGGTGGGTGTTGCTGAGGCGAAAGCCATAGCTTATGCAGCACACCTGCCGCTTGTCGGCGTTCATCATATAGAAGGACATGTTTCTGCCAACTACATAGAACATCCGGATCTGGAGCCGCCTTTTCTGTGTCTGATTGTATCTGGCGGACATACGCATCTTGTTGTTGTGAAGGAATACGGGGTATATGAAATCATCGGAAAGACACATGACGATGCGGCGGGAGAAGCTTTTGACAAGGTGGCAAGATCCATAGGATTTGGTTACCCCGGCGGACCTAAAATTGATAAAGCATCGAAAGCTGGCAATCCGCAGGCAATGGCATTTCCGCGTGCTCATATTGACGGACATCCAAACGATTTCAGCTTCAGCGGAATCAAATCAGCGGTATTGAATTACCTGAATCAGGCAGCCATGAAAGGCGAAGAAGTCAATGCAAATGATATTGCTGCTTCTTTTCAGGCAGCAGTAGTCGATGTTCTTGTGGAAAAGACTATGAATGCAGCAAGAGACCTTCATATGACGACCGTTGCCATGGCAGGCGGTGTGGCATCAAACTCAGGACTGCGTACAGCGATGGAGGAAGCCTGCAAAAGGGAGAATTTAACACTGGTGTATCCTTCTCTTATTTATTGTACAGATAATGCTGCGATGATCGGAGCAGCAGCTTACTATGAGTATATCAAAGGAAATTTCAGCGGTCTTGATCTGAATGCTGTACCGGGGCTGAAAATCGGTGAACGCAAGATATAGAGAAAACAGAGCTGGACTATTTTTGAGGAATGATGATTACATAAGCTTCCCGGATGCTCGGTATTTTTACGAGCGTACACTGCATAGAAATGAGGAAATATGGATAAATATACGGTAATAATTCTGTCTGCAGGTCAGGGCAGACGAATGAAAAGTGAAACTGCAAAACAATACATGTCACTTGATGGGAAACCGATTCTCTATTACTCGCTGAAAGCCTTTGAAGAAAGCGCAGTGAATGATATTATCCTTGTAGTCGGAGAAGGTGATGCAGATCATGTGAAGGAAAGTATAGTAGACAGGTACCATTTTACAAAGGTGACAAGGATTGTTACAGGCGGAAAAGAGCGGTATGATTCTGTATACAAAGGACTGTCTGCCATTGAGAACACCGATTATGTTCTGATTCATGACGGAGCACGCCCTCTTGTCACGGTGCAGATCATTTCCAGAATGATGGAAGCAGTGCAAGAATATAAGGCATGTGTTGCCGGGATGCCGTCAAAAGATACGGTGAAGATCGCAGACCGTCAGCAGTTAGTCGAGATGACTCCTGCAAGAGAACTGGTCTGGATGATACAGACACCCCAGGCATTTTCAATCGATCTGATCCTCATGGCTTATGATAAACTAATGGGTGACAGTGGAAAAGCAGTAACAGATGACAGCATGGTGATTGAAAAATACACTGATCAAAAGGTGAAGCTGGTAGAAGGAAGTTATACAAATATAAAGATTACAACACCGGAAGATATCAGTTTGGCGGAGGTATTTTTAAAAAAATAAAGTGCATTTTCTTTGCGGAAAAATGCTTGACAGTAAAAAATAAGTATGGTAAACTAATCGAGCGTTATCCGGAGAGTTGCCCGAGCGGTTTAAGGGGCTGGTCTTGAAAACCAGTGATTCCGAAAGGGACCGTGGGTTCGAATCCCACATTCTCCGTTTTGTTAGGAAGCAATTACATATTGCTATGAATCAGTTTATTGGAGAAATACCCAAGTGGCTGAAGGGGCTCCCCTGGAAAGGGAGTAGACCGTTAGTAGCGGTGCGAGGGTTCAAATCCCTCTTTCTCCGTAGAATCGTTTCTGAAGATGGTAGAGATACCGTCTTTTTTTTATTTCTTTAATCAATCAACGATGGGGACAGCAATTGACAGGGATTTTAAGGAATGCTATGCTTTAATCAGCGCGTGATCATGCAAACCAATTATCGCATTTGGAAGTGGAAAATGCAGAAATGAGGAGAAGGATGGAGTTTATAGTTACTGGAATAATGTCAGTTACCTGGCAGCAGTGGATCATGTATGTGGTTGGTATTACGTTGATTTTACTGGCAATTAAAAAAGGATATGAACCGGCTTTGCTGCTGCCTATGGGCTTTGGCGCAATTCTCGTGAATCTGCCGGATTCAGGAGTCCTGAACCAGATGGTGGATGGTGTTGGAAATGTCAATGGAATTGTGGAATGGATGTACCATGTGGGCATTGAAGCTTCTGAAGCACTGCCGCTTCTTTTATTTATAGGTATTGGGGCCATGATTGACTTTGGTCCGCTGCTGGCAAACCCAATTATGATGCTGTTTGGAGCAGCAGCACAGTTTGGCATATTTTTTGCTTTGAGCGTGGCTCTGCTGCTGGGATTTGATCTTCAGGATGCAGCGTCTATTGGTATTATCGGAGCAGCTGATGGCCCGACATCTATACTTGTGTCACAATTTTTTCATTCGGGATATGTCGGAGCGATTGCTGTGGCGGCATATTCTTATATGGCTCTTGTACCAATCGTTCAGCCTTTTGCAATCCGGCTGGTCACAACAAAAGCAGAACGGCAGATCAGCATGCAGTATAATCCGAAAAAGATCTCAAAAACAACAAGAATTCTTTTTCCGGTTTTTGTTACCATGATTGCAGGGTTCGTTGCACCGAATTCTGTTGCTTTGGTTGGGTTCCTGATGTTCGGAAATTTGATACGCGAATGCGGTGTGCTGGGAACGATGTCAGATACAGCACAGAATACATTGGCCAATCTGGTCACACTGCTGCTTGGAATAACGATATCATTTAGTATGCGTGCTGATTATTTCGTTACAGCGGATACGGTCATGATCCTTGGAATAGGTTTATTGGCTTTTATATTTGATACCATAGGCGGTGTGATTTTTGCAAAGTTCATTAATATATTCAGACGTGAGAAAATCAATCCCATGGTCGGTGCAGCAGGAATATCTGCATTTCCCATGTCGGCCAGAGTTGTTCAGAAAATGGCTGCAGATGAAAAACGTGGTAATATCATTCTGATGCATGCTGCGGGAGCAAATGTATCAGGACAGATTGCATCGGTCATTGCCGGTGGGCTTGTTATGAAAATCGTATCAGGAATGCTTTGAGCTGTGCATGTGTAAACTTTTGAAACGATTGATATATGTTAACGGTAGTCTGTGCATATGCGTGCGCCGGTACAGGCTGATAATTCTCGGGTGACGCAGAAATGAGGTCATATATGGATAAAATCATAGATCAACTGATGCTTGGGCTTGATATCATGGGAAGAGGAATGGCAGGAATATTTGCTGTTATAATCATTATAATGGTTTCCGTGATGATAATGAACAGGATAACTGGCAGTAAAAAGGATGACTTAAAAGAAAGCAAGGAGTCTGGCAGCGGAAGTGCCAATGATGAACAGAAAGAACAATGAAAAAAGGATCATTGAATTGAAAAACTAATGGATGGAATGATCTGTGAATGGAAAGAACGGCATGAGGCAATGTACTGGTTCTATAAACAGTCGTATTGGATAAAAAAGTAATGTAGGAAAAATCATAATTATTGCAGCAACCAGGAAAAGATTAAGACTTCGTTTTAATCAAAATGGCTGCTGCTTTTTTAATATAAAA
>QKDK01000126.1 GCA_003252135.1 Clostridia bacterium | reverse complement strand
GTCGTAACCATAGAAGACATGGGACCCGGAAGCAGACATGCGGATGCAGTTGTTAACGCATTATATTATAACAGTGAGCATGTCAGGAATTACTATTTTGGTGAGCGGTATATCTGTCTGAGGGATGAATTTATGATCCTTCAGGACATAAAAAAATCGAAATCTGAAAAAGTACAAAATGAGCTGTCTCTGATAGTACTTTTTGGCGGAGCGGATCCGTCAAATCTTACCAAACGTGTTTATGAGCTTGCAAGAATGCATGCAAATAAAAAAATTAACGGGCATCACATACGGTATACTTTTATTGCAGGACCTGCATACTCGTGTGAGGAACATGGTATTCACAGTATTCCGGAGTATCGGATTGAAGTCATGAGCGATGTGAAACGGCTGAGCGACATCATGGTACAGTCAGATCTGGCGATAACATCGCAGGGCAGAACTGTCTACGAGCTGGCAGCTGTCGGTGTACCGGCCATTGTGCTTGCTCAGAATGAAAGAGAACAGCTGCATGAATTTGCTCAGATGGAGAATGGATTTTTGAATCTTGGCCTGGGAGCAAATGTTTCCGATGAAACGATATGGGAAACCATAGAATGGCTGTGTAAAACACCGGAGATACGACTGCAGATGGTACGTCTTCAAAAGCAGCATGACCTGCTCGGTGGCATCAAACGTGTCAGGAACATCATACTTGGTGAAAACGAAGTATTTGAAGGGGGAGACCATTGAACGATCATACTGTAAGCAATAGAGCTATAAAAATTGCGGTACTCAGTGGAGCAATCAAAAATTCAGGCGATTACCTGATTGTAGCACGAAGCAGAGAATTGTTACAGTACTGTTATCCTAACTGTATTCTGACTGAATTTATAAGAGTTTTTCCGCTGGATGACAAGCTTGAAGAGATAAACAATAACGATATCGCAGTTTTTGCCGGAGGACCGGGATATCTGCCGAACTGTTATCCAGATCATATGCCGCTTGTTGGTCAGCTGAAAGACATCAGGATTCCTATGTTTTCATTGGGTATGGGCTGGTATGGGCCGGACAGCCGGGTATCTACTGTTTATCATTATATATTTAATGAGCAGACAAAAAAGTTGTTTTCGAGAATTGAAGATGATACGTCCTTTTTAGGATGCAGAGACTGGTTCGCCGTTAATGTGCTGCGTAACAATGGAATCGAAGGCGGTGTCATGACCGGTTGCCCTGCCTGGTATCATATTCCAACTTTGAAAGCGGAAAAAAAGCTAAAAAGCCCGATGGAATCCCTGAAGAAAATATGCATATCTGATCCAGCCAATCCAAGAGATCTGGAAAATGCTGTATTGCTGGCTGATTATCTGTCAAATACATTTCCTGGTGTAAAAATACAGTTTGTGTTTCATAGAGGACTTCCTGACAGGACTGAAGATGCTGGTACACGGGAAGAACATAAGGCTGCTGGACTATTACTTGAGGCTCTGGTTCTGAAGGGGATTTCTTATATTGATATATCCAGCAGCAAGCAGGGATTTTCTGTTTATGACGATTGTGACCTGCATGTTGGTTTCAGGGTTCACGCGCATATTTACAATCTGAGCATGCGTAATGTATCGATTTTAATTGAAGAAGACGGCAGAGGTGCTGGGGTTAATGATGCACTGGGGTTGCGTTCGATTCCTGCCTATGAATTCCTGTCAGACAGGAATCAGGATACAGCTGTTCAAAAGACAGCGAACCGTTATCTGATACAGCAGGTGGATGATATGCTGAACCGATTGTGGAATACTGGATTTTCCATGTATGATCAGGCGTTTGAAACTATGCAGCAGACTTTTCATACAATGCTTGAACATATAAGCACGATAGACAGACTAACAGCACATGATTAATTTCCGATTATCTGCGGAGAAATGGAGTATGGATGATGAAAAGCAACATTTTCGAGCGCGCACAAAAAGGTGAGTTCACACTGATCGCTGAAATAGGTGTGAATTATTATGATATCGCCAGAAAATTTGGAATCTCACCGATGGATGCAGCAAAAAAAATGATAGAAGAAGCTGCTGCTGCAAAGATTCATGCGGTCAAATTTCAAAGTTATAAAGCTAATACACTTGCAGCAAAGGAATCTCCCTATTACTGGGATATCAAAGAAGAGCCTACCAGATCCCAGTATGAGTTATTTAAAAAATTTGATGCTTTTGGAAAAGATGAATATCAGGAACTGTGCAATTATTGTAAAATGCACGAAATTGAGTTTTTTTCGACACCTTTTGACTTTGAATCAGCAGATTATCTGATGCCAATGATGGGAGTATACAAGATTTCCTCATCGGACTTATCTAATCTTCCTTTTATCAGATATCAGGCACAGAAGAATTATCCAATACTTTTATCGACCGGAGCATCGGTGCCTGAAGAGATCGATACTGCGATCAGCGTAATAAGGGAAGTCAGTTTGCAGCCCATAATTCTGATGCATTGTGTGCTTGAATACCCTACACCGTACGAACATGCTAACCTTCGAAGAATATTGAGCCTGAAGGAAAGGTATCCTGATTTGATCATTGGATACTCTGACCATACAAAACCTACAGTATGTGCAGATGTCATTAAAGCTGCATTTCTTTTTGGCGCACTGGTCGTAGAGAAGCATTTTACACTGGATAAATCATTGCAGGGAAATGATCACTATCATGCGATGGATCCTATTGATGCGGTGAATATTCTGACAGGCATAAGGAATCTTCAGGTGTTCTGCGGAGATGGTGCATTAAGCTATGCTGCATCAGAGCAATCCGCCAGGAATAATGCAAGAAGATCTATTGTTTCTGCAATGCCGATTTCAAAAGGAACTGTGATTACAGAAACTATGCTTACGTTCAAACGACCGGCATCCGGAATATCCCCGGCCTGCATGAATGAGGTTTTGGGAAGGATCGCGAAACAAGATATAGAAGAGGATACTATTTTGAAATATGAGATGCTATTGTAGAACGATATCATCACGTTGAGTAATATATGAAAAAAAGCATCAGGGAAAAGAAAGTTAAAAAATAGAAATAGTGACAAAAAGATAACAATTAAACAAATCGCATAAAATTGTTTGACAAATGATAAGGTATACGTTATAATTAGTATTGTAATTTAATTGGTGACATATTAATTTGCTAATATGTAACTTTCATACGACATGGCAAACTTATCGAAAGGTAAGGACGCAAAGCTATAGGGCCTGAAGATGGCAGCCAGTTTTCGAAGGAAAGTTTTTAATTCCCTTTCTATCGGAAATTGTTCTGGTATAAGGGAAATTTTTTTATGTTGTACTATTAATTAATGCCTTGGAAATGCCGATAATGTTTTTGATGGTTAGTAGAAGTTGGTATTGCTTTTCATCAATTCGTCGTGAGGGTGGTAGCTTATGGCGATGGTATTGTTTTACGAGAGCGGTTTGGTAGACTGCATCTCAATTCAAACATTGTCAAGAATGGACAAGGTGTGACTACAAGGAGGTAGAGTATGAACGTGTTAAAGAAAGTTAGAAATTTATTAATCCTTTTTGCAATGGCTCTCGTAATTGTTGGGGTAGCAAAGAGTGACAAGGTTTTTGCAGCAACAACAGATTATGACGTTAATTATGAGGATGAAGCTATTTCAATTTCAACAACGACCGGTTCTGTATATTTCACAATTCTGAAAGATGCAACGACCCTTACAGATGTATCCAATGCAAAATTCTCTGAAGCAACTCCTGATGGCGGTTTTGGTGATTATCTGATTGATATGTCAACAATCAGCAGTGCTAAAACAGCATATGTAGGTTTTGTTACAAGCCTTGATGCAGATGGAAAAACAACAATTCTTGCAGATAATGTTATTACAATTGAACCAGCAATTAAAAAATTAGCTGTTACACTTGATTATTCAACTGAGTATCCAAATAGTCTTAGTGAGTTCCTGAAAACCGTATCTGTTACAGATGCTGATGGAACAGCTTTAGTTTATACCAAGAATGATGATGATTTATTTTACACATCAGATAACAAAGAAAAACTGTCTATTTATGATCTTCAGTGGAGAACAGCAACCGGTTATTGGGATGACGGTATGA
>QKDK01000043.1 GCA_003252135.1 Clostridia bacterium | reverse complement strand
GAACAAGGAAGAGGCTTTGCGGTAGTAGCTGATGAGATAAAAAAGCTGGCTGATAATACAAAAAGTCAGGTCACATTTATCCAGTCTTCCGTATCTAATCTGATCAGCGAAGTCGGACAGGCAACACAGGTTCTGAACAATGTTACCGACAGTTTCAGATCTTCTAAAGGAATCATGGAGAGTGCAGCAAAATCAGTAGGCGGAATCAATAAAGCTTTAGAAGATATAAATATATGCTATCAGGAGATCACAGGTAATACAGAACAACAGACAGCGGCATCGGAGGAAATGTCAAGCAGCCTGATGGTAATCAATGATAAAACTGGCAATTTACAGGCTGAGGTGTTAAGAACTGGTAAGGAGTTCTTTGCAATATCAAACATGGTAGATAAGATTCGCCTGTATGGACTGGAGCATGGCGATGCATTGTCCTACAGATCGCAGATAGAGATCTGTGTGAGTGACCATCTGATTTGGAGGTGGCGCGTTTATAATATGATTCTTGGTAATGTAGTGCTTGATGAAGCAACGGTTGGTACACATAAGACCTGTCGGCTCGGCAAGTGGATCGAATCCCAGCATACGCGCGATAACAGAATAATGTCACTTTTCCAGGAGCTTGATAAACCACATGCAGCTCTTCATGAATTGGCCAAAAAGGCTATCCGTGAGTATAAGAACGGTCAGATGAAGGATGCAGAGCATACCCTGCATATGATGGATGAGTGTTCACAAAGCGTTATTGAGATTTTAAGACGAGTGAAGGAATTATATTAAGAACAGCGTAGGATTGTACGAAGAACAGCAGTTGTTTTTTTAATAGAATGAACCAAAACGCAAGGAGTTCCCGGAATCTGGGAACTCCTTGCTGTATAGACGAACATATGATGAATTTGCAGATAATGTGGACGGCAGACTACTTGTATAAAGGACCGTAAGTCGAGCAGGCTCTGTAATCCTGGCCTTCTTTATCCATACCAAATGCATTCCATGCAGCAGGGCGGAAGATCTTTTCTTCTGGTACATTATGCATGCAGACAGGAATACGCAGCATGGAGCAGAGAGTGATCAGGTCTGCACCGATGTGGCCATATGAGATGGCACCATGGTTGGCACCCCAGTTATTCATAACATCATAAGCTGATGTAAAAGCACCTTTTCCTGTGATGCGTGGAGCAAACCAGGTACAGGGCCAGGTATAGTCGGTACGTTTCCATAATGCATCGCTGACCTTTTCAGGAAGGTTGACAGTGTAACCTTCTACAAGCTGCATTACAGGGCCGATGCCTTTTACATAATTCACTCTGCACATGGTGACCGGCATTTCGCTTACTGTAAGGAAGCGTGATGAGAAACCGCCCCCTCTGAAATAACCATTATCAGCAGCATTCCAGGTGGTTGCATTCAGACATGCCTGTGCGTCTGCATCAGTCACATCCCAGAAAGGCTTCATGATACCATTGCCCTTTGAATCCTTCATCTCTCCGCAGGCATCCAGACAGGAAGCACCGGAGTTGATTAGGTGCAGGAAGCCGCCGGCATCCTTAGCTACGCCTTCCAGGTCAAAACCGGTCGCTTTTTTAACTGCTTCCGGACTCCAGTAGGTACGTACATCAGAGAAGATCTGCGGTGTTCCTGTAAGAAGCTTGCCAAAAAGCATGCTGACAGCATTCAGGGTATCGTTTTCGGTAGCAAGGATATAAGCTTCTCTTGGCCCTTCCCAGTCGAAGGAGGAGTTGAGCATTGCTTCCGGGAAATCACAGTTTGGATAAAAATCAGTCCATTGACGCTGCCCCTGGAAACCGCCGGCAATTGCATTATGACCTACCATTTCTTCTTCGCAGCCCTTTGGAAGGTTTTTATTGCCATTGAACATATCTTTGATAATGCACATCATCTTTACGACAAATTCCCATGCTTTTTCTTTATCTTCAGCGCTCTGCTGTACTTGTGCCGGGTTCTTGTCAAAGCCTTCCTTGCAATTCTCTTTTGTCCAGGCAAGAGCTTTTTTGAATTCTTCTTCATTGTAAATGCCTTCTGTCATACGTCTGATGATTTCAACTTCATCGACAGATTCGACACGCATGCCAAGATATTCTTCAAAAAAGTCAGTATTGATAATGGAACCTGCAATACCCATACAGATCGAACCGATCTGCAGGTAGGATTTACCGCGCATGGTTGCTGTGGCAATGGATGCACGTCCAAAACGGAGCAGTTTTTCTTTTACATCATCAGGGATAGAAGTATCATCGGCATTCTGTACATCATGGCCGTAGATTCCGAATGCGGGAAGACCCTTCTGTGCGTGTGCTGCAAGTACGGCAGCAAGGTATACAGCACCGGGACGTTCGGTTCCGTTGAAGCCCCATACACCCTTGATCGTCATGGGATCCATATCCATTGTCTCTGAACCGTAACACCAGCAGGGTGTAACAGTAAGCGTGATATCAACGCCTTCTTTTTTAAACTTGTCGGCACACGCAGCAGCTTCTGCAACACGGCCGATGGTAGTATCGGCGATAACGACCTTTACTGGTTCACCGTTTGAATAGCGCAGGTTCTTTGTAAAAAGATCAGCAGCTGCTTTCGCCATATTCATGGTCTGATCTTCCAGGGATTCACGTACTTTCAAATATCCTCTTCTTCCATCGATGGTCGGACGGATGCCGATAACCGGGTAATCACCGACTAATCTGCTTTTTGCCATATAAACCATACCTTTCCGTAACCTGTCTAAACAGGTACTTTAACTGATTTTTGAATATATTTCTCAAGTCATAGGATGAATAAATCTACTTCCAAGTACGTTTATTTTATCATTGCAGCCGATAAATTGCTTGTGTTATAATAGCATAAAAATATAACAATATTCAGATTGCGGAGGTTATGATGCAGGCACTTGGCTACCGAGAGCACAAAGAAAGGGGAACCTTTGAATTTCCATTGGAATTCTATCATGTAGATTTATCACATCCGCAGTATGCCATGCCCTTTCACTGGCATATGGAATATGAGATTATTCGTATTCTGGAAGGTGAGTTCGATGTAGTGCTTGACGACAGCAGATATTTTGCAAAGGCAGGTGATGTCCTGCTGATCACGGATGGCATTCTGCATGCCGGAACTCCGAGGGACTGCATCTATGAATGTATTGTTTTTGACTGCAGGCTGATAACCCAGGGTGATGAGATGTGCAGAAGCTACATGAAGCGGATCGTTGACCATACCTATATGCTTCAGTCTTTCTATTCATCGCAAGACACTGAAATTCATGATATTGTGTGGTCGCTGTTTGAAAAGGCCAGGGCAAAAGGTCCTGCTTTCGAACTGATGATCACAGGTGAGCTTTTCTGTCTGTTTGGATGCATTCTGAATAAAAAACTTTATACCAAAGGTGTGCAGGAGGATAAACGCAGGTGGGCCGCACAGATCAAAGGTGCATTATCCATCATGGAAGAATCTTACGGATCATTAATTACACTGGAACAGCTTTCAAAAGCAGCTGGCATGTCACCAAAATATTTTTGCAGTTTTTTTCACAATCTGACAGATAAAAGCCCGATGGAATACCTGAACCATTATCGGATCGAACAAGCCTGCAGTCAGCTTGCGCAAAGAGAAGGCTCCATAACGGAGATCGCATACCGGTGCGGATTCAACGATCTCAGCTACTTTATCAAAACATTTAAAAGATATAAGGGAATGACACCGAAGAAATATGAATTACAGCATGAAAAACTTCAGCAGAATGAAAACAATGACAAAAGTACGAAATTATGGTAGAATGATTTCTTAGATTGCTTTGGCTGGACTGCAAACGGTATTGTATCCTGCAAAACAGCGTGTTAACGAAAAATCAGGAAAGTTGGAACCTTCATGTTGAACTTATATATATCAGAAAAGCCAAGTGTAGCCCAGGAATTTGCGAAAGCCCTTCAGCAGGATTTTAAAAAGAGAGACGGATACATGGAGTCAGAAGGAAGCCTTGTGACCTGGTGCGTGGGTCACCTGATCACCATGAGCTACCCTGAAAGCTATGATTCGGCCTTAAAGCGCTGGACATATGATACACTGCCTTTTTTGCCAAAGGAATATAAATACGAAGTA
>QKDK01000212.1 GCA_003252135.1 Clostridia bacterium | reverse complement strand
ATTGAACCTTCAGCAGGTATCACACCACCCGAAGATAAAGTGCAGGAATCCTCACAATAATAGAACAACCAATCCGTAAGCTGTATTTTCATTCACTTATACCTCCGATACTGATGACATATCACCATTTTATTTCTTATAGAAAAAGGGTGTGTGATCCCTTCCATCATGCTTTCAGGTTACCGACACACCCTTATTCAATTATTACCCTATAGCTTCAATTCTGTTCAGTTTTTTTATAGTGAGGCTATATTTTTACTGTGCAGCCTTGAAAGCATCCATCTGAGTCTGTAAATCTGCGATAACATCTTCAATACCTGCAGCCTGTAATTTTGCTCTGAATTCTGCTACGATACTCTCTGCATCATCAAATTTACCAAAGCAGATCTTTGGCATGTACTCATTGTAAATGTCAGAGATATTGGAAATCTGTGATGTGAAGTTGTCCTGGCTCCAAACGACCTGACCGTAAGGATAGTCGATTGCAAAAGTTTTGTAAATAGCAGTGAGTTCTTCATAATCGCTCCATGCTCTTCCAGCATATTTCAGAGCGATAGAATCATTACGTCCCCACCAGTAGTTCGTTGTGATACCATTAGCTTCATCAGTATAAGAAGCCGGTCTCTGATAGTATCCGTCATCAACTACTTCATATTGAACACCTTCCAGACCGATATTGATCAGGTTATAGCATTCAGGATCGTTTCTAAGTAAATCATAGACCATAAGTGCACGTTCCGGATTCTTGGATGCTGCGGAAATAGCCATTGCACCATGAGTAATACTTAACTTAACAAGATTCTGACTTTCTTCACCAAAGTAGAAGAAACCAACATCTGATCCAGGCTGCTGTTCATCCATCTTAGGCTTAACAGTACCATACCATGTTTCTGTATGATGCTGGTCAACAGCTGTTTCACCAAGATAGAATTCTTCTCTGTTGTCTGCGGAGTTATTCAGAACGTCTGTCTTCCATACGCCAAGCTCATCCCACTGTTTCATTAACTTAGCATACTCTACAAGAGCATCACCTTCATAGAATGGTGAATATACTGTGTAAAGGTCTGACTGGGTTGTTCCAAAGATCGGAACAGAAAGTCCGTCGATAGCTACATAGTTGCTGTTCGACTGAATGTAACCGCTTGCAAGATATGCAGAACCATCACTGTCCCAAGGTATAACATCAGGATATGTTGCTTTTACATATTCAAAATACTTGGTAAGGTCAGCCCAGCTGTGAACGCCGTCAAGGCCTGCTGCTGTTGCCCAGTCATTACGATACATAAATCCATGGTTGATCCACTGTGCATAGTTATCTTCCGGCATCAGGTAGATCTCGCCGTCATACTTACACATATTCCAGTGATCCTGGGTTACAGATGCCCATGTCTGTGGAGCATAGGTCTGAAGCATATCTTCACTCAGCGGAAGGAATGCACCTTTCTGTGTGTTTGGCCATGCATCAAGCCAGTCTGTTGCTGTACCAACAAGGTCAACTGTTCCATCCATCTGTGCTAAAGTCAGATTGTAGTTGGAAAGCCAGTCAGTCCATGAAATGTAGTAAATCTGAAGCTCTGCATTTACTTTCTCTGTAAGGATCTCGTTCAGTTTTGCAAGAACCTCTTCTGTAGCGCCGTTTGTAGGTGCATCACCTGTTGTCATATATGTTATCACAACATGTTCAGAAGTATCAATTGCTGATGAATCTGTGCCAGCGTCTGTGCTAGAGTCTGTCCCGGAGTTTGTACCTGAATTACTTCCTGAATCTGTTCCCGCACTTGTTGGTGTAGCATTGGTTCCGGAATTGGACTTATTACCGCAGCCGATCAATCCCACTACCATTGCCATTGTTAATACGACAACCAATAGTACTTTTTTCATATCTTATACCCTCCTTTTTTTTATAATTTCATTGATACAGATATCTGTACCAAAAAAATTCATGTTCATCATCCTTTTACTGCACCAATGGTGATACCGCCGATGAAATACTTCTGAACGAACGGATATAAAAAGATAATTGGACCAGTGGATAATACTGCCGTTGCCATCTTTAATGTCTCCTGCGGCAGATCATCGAATGTTACATAGGTTGCTGCTACTGAATTCTTAAGACTTGCAATTTTATTGACAACATCATAAAGATTATACTGCAGCGTCTTGTACTGCACTCTCGAGCTTAAGAACAGAGAGCAGTTATACCACTCATTCCAGTAGGAAAGAGCAAGGAACAGACCGATCGTAGCCAGTGCCGGTTTTAACAGCGGTATGACAAGAGAAGTAAAAATCCTCATATCACCTGCTCCATCAATTTTCCCTGATTCTGTGATCTCATGAGGTATCGACTTAACAAAATTCTTCATCAGGATGATCAGCCATGGTGACATCAGCAATGGCAAAAATACGGCAAGGTAGTTATCTTTTAAATGATAGGTCTGTGTCATCATCAGGTAGTATGGTGCAAGACCTGCCGAAAACAAGCTGGTAAAATATATATAGAAGGAAATAGCATTTCTGAACGGAAAATCTCTTCTCTGCAACGCATATCCGGTCATGGATATGATGAAAAGTCCGATCGCAGTACCGCAGACTGTCATGACCACGGTTACAACATAAGAACCACCCAGGGTGCCGCCTTTTATGACAAGATCATAGGCATAGGTCGTAAATCCTCGCGGAAAGAATGTAAAACCGCTTTTTCTTACGATGGCTTCCTCGCTGAAGGAGGTACCAATGATCAGAAGGAAAGGAAATACACAGGCAATTGCATAAATACTCACGAATATATAGCCAAATCCTCTGATGATAGCATCTGATACATCCAGTTTTTTTCTGTTTTTCTTCACTAAGCTTTTTGTACTCATTTTTGCCCCTCCTAAAACAGTGAATAATCCGGGTTGAGCTTCCTAATAACCCAGTTACTGGTCAATACAAGCACAAAACCAAATAAAGACTGATACAGACCTACCGCACTGGCTGTCGAGAAGTTAAAGTCATTGATGGTCGCACGGTATACATATGTTTCGATAATGTCAGTGGTGCTGAATAACATGGAGTTCTGTCCGATAATGTTATAGAACAGACCAAAATTACCTTTTACGATTCCACCGAGTGCAAAGAGGAAAAGGATGATAACTGTTTGTTTTAAGCCCGGTATAATAATATAGAATATTTTCTGGAAACCATTCGCTCCGTCAACTCTCGCTGCTTCGATGATCTCTGCATCAATTCCCATAATGGCTGCAAAATATACTACTGAGTTATATCCGGTAACCTGCCACAGGAATATAATGATGATCAGCACCGGCCAGACCTTTGCATCCGAATACGGTCCCCATCGTTCAAATCCAAGATTCACAAGGATGGTATTAACAAAACCATAGTCATAGTTCAGCATGTTATACACAAGGAAACCGACAAGTACATGTGATATAAAGTAAGGCAGGAACATCATGGTCTGCGAGACCTTTTTAAAATACTTGCTCCGCAGTTCGTTCAAAAGAATTGCCATGAAGATTGCAAGCAGATTGCCAAGGATAATAAAAGCTACATTGTAAAGAATCGTATTTCTTGTCAGCATCGCAATCTTTCCGGATGTAAACAGAAATTTAAAATTATCAAGACCGACAAATTTGCTGCCAAAGATACCTTTGCTGTAACTGTAATTGATGAATGCTACATAAATACCAGGCAGCGGCATATAGCTGAACATAAAGAAAAATACCATAGCGGGTATACACATCAACGTTAAAACCCGGTAATGTACAAGATTGATAAAAAACCGCTTGATTGGATTTTTAACTTTCTTCTTGGGATGCAGGACTAATTCACTTTGCTTGCTCTTCTTCAATTTCATACCTCCTCACGTAATTCATACAAGATTCTTATATCCGAAGAAATCAAACTCCAGTCATCCTCATTGTGAATTCTGTGTGCCGGTGCCTAAACAGGCTCTGAACCGTCATGACTTTCGTTTATGTGCATCTTGTCTTATAATAGAAATGTGCAACCGATAACAGATGTGCAGTTAAGCAACCTTAATTTACTCACTTTTTGTGATTTATGTACATTTTGCTTTCTTTATCAAGTAGGTAATCGGTTTCATATATACATTAT
>QKDK01000122.1 GCA_003252135.1 Clostridia bacterium | reverse complement strand
CCCGTCTCCATAAGCGTATTTTATGACCCATGGAACAATGATCGCATTCGCAAGGATCGGCGGAATCGGCGCCAGTAATTTGTTTTTTCGAAGCAGCCAGGTCACAATTGCTGCAATCAACGTCGCTGCTGAACCGCAGATCACATCGATAATGACGGCACCCGTCAGTGCATTGGCAAGCAGACATCCAATGGTAAGACCCGGAATCGCAGCCGGTGTAAACGCTGCAAGAACCGTAAGTGCTTCCGCAATTCTTGCCTGTATCGGTCCTCTGCTGATCATTGGCAGCGCCAGGACCATAACTACATAAAGTGCCGCAATAATAGCAGCCTGAGCGATAAAAATTACGCTCAGTGTTCCTTTTCTTTCTTTCATGATTCAATTCTCCTTTAGTTTTGTTTTACGAGTGGAAGGTCTCGAACACTCGGTTTTAGAGCATGAAGATGTATAAAATCTCCTATGTTTCGCCCTCTTGACCTTATTTTTGGGTTAGGGCTATGACAAGCTCTAAGTATAGCATGGATAGAAAGAAAGTCAAGTCCTGCAGCTATAATTAAAGCCTTACTTTTGCCATTGCTTCAAATGCTTACCTAACTGCTGAAATATATCAATTCTCTCTTCCTTTTGTCTATCTTCCCGATTGAACATTTCTTTTGACTTATATTCACAATTATGTTATGTTAAAAATAACAAAATATGCTGTAAAGTCTGGTACAGAAAGGTGGTATGCCATCCGGTGCGCTAAAGTTCGATCAAAAGCGTGCACGGAAACGTAATTTTAAAATCATAATTTAATTTAAGTATATAAGCTGTCATTATTATGATGGTCAGTTTTTTATACTTAAAGCTTAGATGATTTTAAGATTACTCTACCGGACTTCCTTCATGATTTCTTAAGCCGCAGGGTAACCCTCTGCGGCTATTATTATGCAGACTTTACAATTATTTTGTTGTTATTCGTTTTATTGCTGTTATTCGTTTTACCATATGATAGTGCTTCATTTACTTTCCGTTTCGATTTTATTTTATCATTTTCTTTAGGAGGATTGATTATGTTTGAAAAGATAGCTGCCTATGCGCAAAGACCAAAGCTTTATGAGAAAAGCACCTCAAAATTCTGGGATGATGAACACATCTCTAAAATGATGCTGCAGGCACACCTTGATCCGATATGGGAAGCTGCCACCAGACCCCATGCATTCGTAGAAAGATCGGTCGACTGGATTGCTTTGATGCTGCCGCCCTCGCAGTATAACAAGCTGCTCGATCTTGGCTGCGGCCCTGGCATTTATACAGAAAAATTCAATAAGAAATCTTATACTGTTACCGGTATCGATTTTTCAGAACGTTCTATTAATTATGCAAAGCAAAGTGCTCTGCAGCAAGGACTCAATATTCATTATGCCTATCAGAATTATCTGACTATATCATACCAAGGTGAATTTGATATCGCTACGCTGATATACTGTGATTTTGGTGTGCTGTCCACAGAGGACAGACGGCTTTTGCTCCAAAAGATACACGCAGCATTAAAACCAGGTGGAGCTTTTATTCTTGATGCTTTTACTAAAAAATTCTATGCAGATAAACCGGAATCCAGAACCTGGGAGGTCTGCCAGACAGGCTTTTGGAAAGCAGAGCCTCATCTTTGCCTGAATTCATTCTACCGTTATGAAGAGGAACAAACCTTTCTTCGTCAGACCATAACTATGACTGCCACTGCAACGGAATGCTTTAATATCTGGGAACATACCTTTACACCAGCGGAGCTAAGAGAAGACCTGATAAGTGCCGGCTTTGTAAACGTCAGTCTTTTTGCAGACGTGGCCGGTGCTCCATTTGATGCTGACAGTGAACTTTTTTGTGTGATGGCAAAAAAAATGTAATTACTTTGCTATCCTGCTTTCTTATGTTAAAATAAGATAGATAAAATCATAACTGGTGAGGTGCCCGTGTGAAGCTTGAACGACTTATAGCAATTATTATGATGCTTTTGAACAAAGACCAGGTCAATGCAAAGGAGCTTGCTGCTATATTTGAAGTATCAAAAAGAACCATCTACAGAGATATCGACACCATTAATCAGGCCGGTATTCCAATCGTTTCCTTCATGGGTGCAGAGGGTGGATTTGGTATTCTTGACACCTATAAAATTAACAAGAACTTTTTTGATGAACTGGAGCTTGGCACCCTGATACAGACACTAAAGAATCTGAACAATACCGTACATAACAGTAAGTATACCCTAACACTTGAAAAGCTGGAGACGTTACAATCAAAAACAAGTAAAGCACAGCCACTGCAGATACCTGTCAATATTGATTTTACCAGTTGGAACAGCAATAACACAGATAAAGAAAAGGTCAAGTTCCTTACTGCTTCTATTAATGACAAGAAAGTTCTGACCTTTGATTACATCAACGGTAATGGAGAATACACACATCGCCGCATTGAGCCCTTGTCCCTGCTGTTAAAGGATTTTTCCTGGTATCTGCACGGATACTGTCTTGATAAAGATGATTTCCGGCTCTTCAAACTGAAACGTATGCGAAATGTTAAAAGTACGAATACCTCCTTTTCCCGCAGTGCTGTGCCTGTTGAGGCTCTCGACTATCTGCCTGACTGGTATCAGAGTAGTGAAGTCATAGATATAGTTCTCGAATTTGATGCTCCAGTACTGGCAAAGATCGTTGACAGCTTCAACGAAGAACAAATTCAGTTAAGAGCTGATCATTCAGGCACGGTTCATTTTACTGCCCCTTTCAATAACTGGCTGTTCGAACTGATCCTTGGTTTTGGATACTTTGTCAAGGTATTGTCACCAGTGTTATTGCAGGAGGAAATCAGGCAACAGGCAGGAAAGCTTCTGTCTTTATATGAAACAGAAGAAAATTAAATCATTTTATCCTAACTTTCCAAGTATGACATACAGCTGTCATACTTGGTTTTTTATACTGTAAAAGACAGCTAACAGGAGCGGTCGCTTACATTATCATCGTATAGTTAGCTGCCTGCGACTGTCAAAACCATTGCACATATAAAGGGGGAGAACCATGGAATATCAGGAGATATGCCGTCATATTGATGACGGAGCTAATTTTTACCTAAGAATATTAGGAAGCGCAGAACACATGGAAATCATAGATAACGACTATTACTCGCTTGTAAGACCAAGACCCGGAGAAAGCGGCTGTTCCTGCGTATTCAATATACGCCTGGAGAATTTATCAGTTGGACAGCAAAAGGAAATCATCAAGGAAATCAAAGCTCTGCAGCAGCACACCTGGTGGGGCTTCCATCTAAGCGAGGAAATCGAAGCAGCTATATACGGCGCTGACAGACCGCCTGCAGCTACTGAAACAAATGAAGAGGAAGGCTGTATGGCAATACTGCCGCCTCTTTCATCATCAATACAGACACATCTGCCTCACATTAGCGTGAAAAAGGTTCAAAGCGCAGAGGACTTTCATCTCCTCGCTGACATGACAAACAATATATTACATGGCTCTTATCCGATGCTTCACCCGGTACATCATTATCCTCTGTGCGAGGAACACATCATGTCGTGCTATATTGCATATTATGATAATATCCCTGCTTCCGTATGTACTATACTGAATAACAAAGGAGTAGCCTCTCTTGAATTCGTCTGTACACAAGAAGCATATCGGAATAAAGGACTTTCAAGGGCCGCCTGCATGGTGGCAATTTCGGATACCTTTGCAGCAAATGCCTGTATTATAACGCTTCGGGCATTTCCCCATGCAAAGCTTTTTTATAAAAAGCTGGGATTTACCCTTTATTAAAACAAAGCAGGATATGGACAGCTGCACAAAAAGTATGATCTGTTACATCATGCTGGTTTAAGATCCACAAAACGAATAGAAGACCTGTAAAAGATAAAAGAAGCGTATGATTCGATCTCACACGCTTCTTTGAATGTGTTTCAGTTAACTTTTGTCAGCATCGGTCCAAATGACCTCTACAGCGCATCAAATACTGATTTGGGCTGGTTGCAGACAGGACATACATAGTCCTCAGGAAGCTCTTCGAACGGTACATCTCCGTCATAGATATAATGACAGATCGAGCATACATATTGCTTCTCATTTGAAACCGTCGGGGCTTCTGGACCCTTTTTACCTGTCTTTGCACTCTTGTGACGATAATCCGCATAAGTCATCGGTGCTGCAGTCGATGCAAGGTGGTCTGTGTTGGTAACCTCTCCTATATACATAACATGTGTTTCAAGATCAATGGTTTTCACGACCTTCATACTGATGAACGCAAGCATGGTATTCTCAATATAAGGATTATTGTTCTCATCCACTGTATATGTAATATCTTTGAATTTATCAACTTCTCTGCCTGATTTTCCTCCAAAGTGCTGTATCAGGGACAAGGGAGTATCCATGGATATAACTGACAAGGCAAGGCTTTGTTTCTTCTCGATCAATTCAGCTGTGTAATTGCTCTTCAATAATGTAACAGATACATAAAGCGGGGTGACTGTCAGCTGTGTTGCTGTATTGATGACACAGGCATTAAGTTTACCTTCAGCTTCTACACCTGCTATAAACAGACCATAACTAATTTTATACAATGCTGTAATATCCATATTCACCATCTCCTTTTTATTTTCTGCATTCAAAGGTACAAGTCACCTCATACCCTGCTGATATCAGCTGCTGCCAACATCTCTGCCTTAATTATACCATCCCGCGGCAACAAGTCAATGTCAAATCATGAGCAGAACAGTAGTAAAGACTCCGCCAACCATTTTCTTTCTCAAATTTTACCTCGCTCTGCAGGCCCGCTACTTGACGAACTCTTTTAAAAAAGCTATAGTTAATGAGCATATAAAAATAAAGAGACGGGAGCCATACCATGATACGTTTATTTCTTGTCATTTTGACATTAATACTGTTCTTTATCATAACACTTCCTATTTTTCTTGTTCTTCTTCTGCTTGGCAGATTTAACAGAAAGCTTCGGACAAAGATCGCTCAGCCTCTGGTAAACTTTGGTTTTCGCTGTGTCTTGTTAAGTGCAGGTACAAAAGTCAGTGTTAAGGGTCTTGAAAATATTCCGAGAGACAAGGCCGTCCTGTTTGCCGGAAATCACAGAAGCTTTGCTGATATACCGATCATCTATACTACCGTCCCTGTTCTTACCGGCATCATTGCCAAAAAAGAGATACAGAAGGTACCTTTTTTGAGCTGGTGGATGAAGCTGGTGAACTGCTTTTTCCTGGATCGTGATAACATGAAGGAAGGCATGAAGACCATTCTTTCCGCTATTGATGATATAAAACACGGTTACTCTGTATTTGTTATGCCGGAAGGCACAAGGAATCATAATAAAGAACTTCTTCCGTTTAAAGAAGGTTCCTTTAAGATTGCTGACAAGACAGGCTGTCCAATTGTTCCAGTTGCCATATGGAAGTCTGATGAGATCTTCGAGATGCATATCCCAAAGGTCAGACGCACAAAAGTGACTATCACCTATGGTGCTCCGATTCTGCCCTCTCAACTCGAAAAGGAAGACCAGAAACATCTTGGTACCTATGTACAGAATGTTCTGGCTTCTATGCTTCCCTAATTATAAAACTGACCTTTTCAATTCAAATATTCCATGATATAATACTACCATTGCGGTTATTTATGATGTTACAAAAGAGAGGAGGAGAACCATGAGCACTTTACAGATCGTTTTATTGGTAGTTTCCATAGTACTTGTTGCAGCTTTGGTTGCATTAATGATATATGGCAGGAAACTTCAGAAGAAATCAGAAGCTTCACAGGCAGAGATACGGGCCGGTGCACAGACCTATTCCATTCTGGTCATTGACAAAAAGCGAATGAAGATAACCGAAGCCGGGTTTCCGCAGATAGTGATTGATCAGACGCCAAAGTATCTTCGTCGTACTAAAGTACCTGTTATCAAAGCTAAAATCGGACCAAAGGTTACAAGCTTAATGTGTGACGAAAAGATCTTTGACCTGATTCCAGTGAAAAAGGAAGTTAAAGCGGTAATGAACGGAATCTACGTTATCGATGTCAAGGGAATGCGCGGTGGCCTGGAAGCAAAACCGGTCAAGAAGAAATTCCTTGCCAGAATGAAAGATAAAATTGTTAAAAAGGATAAAGATAGTAAAAAATAAAAATAAATCACCTTTCATAGGTGTCTAAATGAAAAGCGTGTGATGGTTTCTCTCACACGCTTTTATTATTCTATTAATAAGTTTTAAGTTACGGCAGCAGACCAAGACACTGATAGCCCTGCTTCACGAACTTGCTCCGGCATTTGGAGTTACCTTCATGGTCAGATGACACTCAGAAACGAACTGGTAATTGATCTCCAGGGTATAAGCAAGCTCCGCCAGCAGCTCATCTTCGGTATTTTTGATTTCTATTGAGCTTGTTGTGGTTCCAACCACAAGATCTCCGAATTCTGTCGTGTATCTGCTAAGATGTGTCTTGCCTTCTTCAAAAATCATATGGGTATCCACATCACCTTTTTTCAGCAGTTCAATCTGCTTATCAGACATTTTCAACAAACATTTGGTGTCCATGTGGTTCGAACTTTCATCCATAACTTCTTCATAAATGACAAAATGCTTTCCATTACGAAAATGATATTCACCACAGCTTACAACCTCAACTGTTTCATCACTGCCTAGTTCTGTCTGCAGACCGGAAATGGATACTAATACATCTTTTATCATACCGTACCTCCATTCTGTCTCGCATGTCCGGGATGATCACCCCGGCCGGACCGTTCAAACCACTTATGGATTTACAACCCTGCTGCAATTCATGATATTCTTCATTTTATATATCGGCAAAAACATCCAAAAGCCTTAGTATCACCGCATACCCCGTGAACCTTCGAATACTTTCTTTTCCCGGAATCTGTTCATGAATTCACCTTACAGCTCATTATTCAAAAGTCATCACATTGACATCCTTGGTCTCTATAATGTCACATGGCAGAATCGAGTTCGCAAAGCTTCTGAACTTTTCTGCACCATCGCTCACATAAAAGGTATGATCTGTGACTTGCTGATAACTGCTTAGAATATCATTATCTTCCAGGCACTTTTTTAACACCTTTGCAGTTTCGTAAGCCGGATTAACAAGCGTTATAGAATCCTTTACACAAGCCTGAATCACATCCCGAAGCAAAGGATAATGCGTACAGCCAAGAACCAGGGTATCAATGTTCTTCTCCATCAGATCCTTCAGATAATGTTCCACTACTTCCTCTGTTACATGATGATTCAGCCAGCCTTCTTCAACCAGCGGAACAAACAGGGGACAGGCTTTCCCAAAGATCTGAAGTTTTGGATCTATGCTGTTAATAAATGAATTATACACATGGCTTCGCACTGTCGTTTCTGTTCCGATGATACCTATGCTTCCATTTTTGGTTGTTTCTGCAGCGACACGTGCACCCGGTTTGACCACGCCGATCAATGGTACCTTCACCTCTGCAAGCAGTGCATCCATTGCCACAGCACTGACAGTGTTACAGGCAACGACAATTGCTTTTACCTCCTTGCTCAGCAGAAATCTGGTAATCTGTTTTGAATAAGCAGTTACCGTTTCTTTTGATTTACTGCCGTAAGGGACCCGTGCAGTGTCTCCATAATATATGATCCGTTCTCCGGGAAGCTGGTTCATGATTTCCTTCACAACAGTAAGTCCGCCGATACCGGAATCAAATACCCCGATAGGAAGATTACTGGACATAAATCTCCTCCTGCCTGCAAAATGCAAGGTCAATCAACTGGTCAACAAGTGCTGCCTTAGACATTCCTTTTTCTTCCCAAAGCATCGGGTACATGCTGATGGACGTAAATCCCGGCAATGTATTGATTTCGTTGAACACGACCTCTTTTTTTACCGTATCATAAAAGAAATCCACTCTGGCAAGACCATATCCATCCACTGCTTTAAAGATCTGAACTGCAGCCTCTCCGATCTTTTCTGCAACACCAACAGGTAGCACAGGGTTCAGAACTGTCTTGGAAGCTTCGTTGTTATACTTTGCATCGTAATCATAAAACTCTGCTGCCGCAAGGATCTCTCCGACACCGGATGCCTTCGGCTCGTCACCGCCAAGCACGGCGCACTCTAATTCACGGCCTGTGATTGTTTCCTCTACAAGAATCTTATAATCGTGCCTGGATGCCTCTTTAAGTCCTTTCTCCAGCTCATTACGGTTGTGTGCCTTTGTGATTCCGCAGGAAGAGCCCGCGTTCGATGGTTTTACAAAGACCGGATAAGAAAACTGTTCTTCCACAGCAGCAACACACTGATCCATCTTTCCAAGTTCGTTTCTGTATACAGCAACGTATTTTGCCTGACGAATATTCAGTCGGTCAACGATCTGTTTTGTATAAAGCTTATCCATGGAAACTGCTGATGCAAGAACACCGCAGCCAACATAGGGAATTCCTGCAAGCTCAAAAAGTCCCTGAATTGTACCATCCTCACCATATAATCCGTGAAGTGCAGGAAATGCCACATCGATCTTTACAAGTTCTGCCTTAGCACCTTCGATCAGCAGCATGCCTTTCTGCCCGCAATCAGGAGAAATCACAGCAGTAACGCTGCTCTCACGCCAGGTTCCATTCTTTATATCCTCCACAGAGACAGCTTTCAGCCATCTGCCATCCTTTGTTATTCCAATAAATACTGTCTCGTACTTGTCTTTATCAATATGGTTTGAAATCGTCACTGCTGATTTGCAGGAAACCTCATGCTCAGAAGACTGTCCTCCAAAAATGATCGCTAACCTTTTCTTATCCATATAATATCTCCATTTCTGCGCATCATACGCAATCTTGCGCCTCGCCATGCTTTCCTCATGATAGCATAGCACCTGTGAAAAGTCAAAGCAAAAGCTCCCCCAAAACCTTGCAAAAAGTGCACAGGAAAAATACATTGACATACCCTGTGCTTAACGATATCCTAAGAGTAATCTCAATGGAAAAGGATGACCGGAATGAATAAAATCACACTGTATGCAAACGCAAAGATCAATCTCGGTCTGGATGTGATCGGAAAGAGACCAAATGGATATCATGACGTGAGGATGATCATGCAGACTGTCAAGCTGCACGATATCCTGACATTGAAGAAAATTCGCAGAAAAGGCATCTTTATAAAAACGAATCTTCACTTTCTGCCGACCAACGAAAACAATCTCATCTATGCAGCCATTAAATTATTCATGAACGAATATCATATAGAAGGCGGTGTCCATGTAACGCTGGAGAAGAAGATACCAGTTGCTGCCGGTATGGCTGGCGGAAGTACCGATGCAGCTGCTGCACTTCATGGAATGAATCAGCTGTATGAGACATATCTGCCCCTTGAGAAGCTTCAGGAAATGGGCGTTAAGCTTGGTGCCGATGTTCCGTACTGCCTTCTGGGCGGAACAGCACTTTCTGAAGGAATCGGAGAGATACTGACACCTCTGCCGCCTGCACCTGCCTGCTATTGCCTGATTGTAAAACCGCGTTTTGCCATCTCCACAAAATATGTGTATGAGAATCTTGCCCTGTCAGAACTCACAGAGCACCCTGATATCGACGCACTGATTTCCGCAATTGAAAAAGAAGACCTGATGATGCTCAGCTCTTCTCTTGGCAATGTCCTTGAGACCGTATCTGTAAAAGAGCACCCGGAGCTTGCAGATATCAAGGCAACAATGATTTCTTTTGGTGCTCTTGGCTCTCTGATGAGCGGCAGCGGTCCGACTGTCTTTGGTCTATTCGATGACCAGAGCAAAGCAAATGCCGCTTTTATGCATTTTAAAGTAGGTCCCTATGGCAAGCAGTCGTTCCTGACAGGATTTTTTCAGCCCGGCTGAGTCATTGTGCTATTCATTCACTGTGCTATTCATTCATTGTGCTATTCATTCATTGTGCTATTCATTCACTGTGCTATTCATTCACTTCACGTTTCTTCCGGTTCTTTTCAAGACAGTATGAACACGTTATCGGTTCAAATGATTCCTTTTTGTGAATATCTGTCCTTATTTCTTCTTTATTTATATGTTTATTGTGTCATTGCTTGCAGAAAAATACATTATTAAAAAAAGAGAATGCGCAGCCAGTTTCAGCCGTGCATTCTCTCGTAAGGATGATGAAACATGTAAGCTTAGCAATTCTCAGTTCCATCTCTCCAGGCTTCCATTTTGTCGATGGTCGCTTTTATCGTTTTCTGGCAGATATCCGGTAAAGTATCGCCCCAGTCTTTGGTAGCTTCATCAAAACCTTGTTTGATAGCATCGATCAAATTATCTGCGTAAGAAGTATCATTACCTGCAAGTGCCTTCGCAAAGGACACCAGTCGGTCTGATGTCTGGTCGACGCCCCAGTAGCCGTCGTCTGCAATATCAGCTTTGGCTTTGGCTGCTGTTTCCGGATCGACTTCAAGCTTGCCGCTGCGCAGCACGTCCCACATACTTGCATTTGTATCAGTCTCTCCCTGTTTTAAGATCATCTTTTCAACAAGTGATTTTAACTGCGCGTACTTCTCGTCTGCTTCAGCTTTCATTTTTTCTATAGTCGCTGTATCTGTTTTTGCGGTTTTTGCGAGGTTGGTCACAGACGACTTCTCATAAACTGCCGCGCCTGTATCCTGTGTTTGTTCCTTCTCTGCTTTATTATATGTCTTTTTTGCCGTTGTATCAGTTTCGTAACTATTAGATGCATATCCAGTAACTTTATTCACTTCCATATCGACACCCTCCTTGGCGCTCCGGCTGCAATTACATCAATCCATTGTTCATTATGGCAGCTTCCGTTATATCCTTTATATCGGCAGCAGTCATATTCGAATTAACCCTTGTATTTAACTTTTTTTTGCGGTATCCTCATTACAGATTATGTGAAACGAGGGATACTATGGATCAGATCGCTATACTTGTTGTGGAAGACGATACCGATATCAGTAAAATGCTGACTGAGCTTCTGAACGCTGAAGGTTATTATGTGAGAGCTGCTTTTTCGGGAACCGAGGGACTGTTGTGCCTGACACACGAAAACTATGATATAATGCTGCTCGATCTGATGCTGCCCGGTTTAAGCGGAGAGGAACTGCTGGTCAAGAGCAAGAATCTCAGAGAAGGACTTCTTGTCATTGCGCTTTCTGCAAAGGACGATACCGAAACAAAGATATCGGTGCTGAAGAACGGAGCTGATGATTATTTGACAAAACCTTTTGATACCGGTGAGCTGCTTGCTCGAATCGAGGCAGCACTTCGTCGTGTCTCAAAGAAAAATCCAGGGAGTGCTTCGACTCTGGCTTACCGTGATCTTGTGATCAATAAAGAAACCTTTGAGGTCACTTTGCTTGGCTCCTTTGTCTCTTTGACGAAGCACGAATACCTGATTCTGGAACTGCTCATGAGCAGTCCAAATAAGGTCTTTACAAAGAATAATATCTTCGAGTCAGTATGGAATGCGGAGTTTCTCGGAGAAGATAACGCCGTAAATGTACATATCAGCAATATAAGACAGAAATTCTCGAAAATCACGGATGAACCGTATATTCAGACTGTATGGGGCATTGGTTTTAAAATGAAGACCTGAAATCTTTATTAATTCTTTATACTTTTCCTAAAGTTTCTAAAATACCCCCTGCTACAATCAGGATATCAACGATAATAACAAATATGTGCCTGTGACTTTACGTTGTTTTCACAGGCAGGAACACAAAACAGCGAAGAAATGGGGATTGTTATGGAGTATGCATTACAGACAAAAGATCTCGTAAAAGTATTTCCGGGAAGCTATGCCGTACATCATGTAAATATGAATATCGTCAGAGGCGATATATACGGCTTTATCGGAAAAAACGGTGCCGGGAAAACCACAATGATGCGCCTTGTCAGCGGGCTTGCCAAACCGACGAGCGGAAGCATCGAGATCTTTGGCAGCAAAGACCTGAACAAACAAAGAAAACGGATGGGCTGTATGATTGAAAATCCCGGCTTATACCCAAATATGACCGCAAAACAGAATCTGGAGGTCTTTCGTAAAACACTTGGCATAGCAGAAAAAAACGCAGTAGAAGAGATGCTCTCCATCGTTGGTCTTGATGATGCCGGCAGTAAAAAGGTGAAAAAGTATTCTCTTGGTATGAAACAAAGACTTGGTATCGCTATAGCTCTGCTTGGCAATCCTGATTTTCTGGTTCTTGATGAGCCGATCAATGGTCTGGATCCGGAAGGCATCAAGGATGTACGAAATCTTCTGCTGAAGCTCTGCCGTGAAAAACAGATCACTATATTTCTTTCAAGTCACATACTTGGTGAGCTGTCAAAGATAGCGAACCGTTACGGAATTATTAAGAACGGCAAGCTGATTGACGAATTCACCAAAGAAGAGCTCGATCTGCGCTGCAGACGCTGCCTCAAAATAGAGCTGGAGCAGATGGGAAATGCATTAAAAGTTCTGGAAACAGATCTTGGAATAACCAATTACGATGTTCTTCCCGATAATACTCTTCGTGTTTTTGAACGGCTTGAGGATGCTGCCATGATCAATGCAGCTCTTGTGCGAAGTGATAATCTGGTAAAGTCCATAGCACTTTCAGGACAGGATCTGGAAGGTTATTTTATGGATATGATTGGAGGTATCGACGAATGAGCAATTTATTACGTGCAGAATTTTTTAAACTGTTTAAGAGCAAGGCATTTTTTATATGCACCCTGAGCATGGTCGGTGCTACCATCATTATGATACTGACCTACAAGCTCCTCGCAGTACTTTATACACCGGAGATGCTGGATGCTTTATCCGCGCAGATGGAAGGCAGCGGTCTTACTTCTTCCGGATCAGAGGTTTTTATGACTACATACAATACTGTAACCATTCTTCCTCTCAGTTTTACAGGTAATTCCTTTCAGCTTCTGATTGCCATATTTACTGCTATCTTTGTAGCTGGTGAATATTCCTGCGGCGCAATGAAGGCAACTGCTTCAAAGGGCTACAGCCGTATGAGCATTTTTGCCTCCAAGTTCATTTCGACCGCAGTGGCTGCAGACATTCTTGTTATCATAGGTCTGATCAGCACCGTGATATTTGCGACCATCATCTTTGGATTCGGAGAGGTCCCTTCGGGTTTTGCCTCCGATATGGCATTATTTCTTCTTGTTCAGTTCGTACTTAATCTTGGTGTCAGCAGTCTGTTCGTAGCTATCTCGACACTTGTCAGAAATATGGGCGGCTGTATTGCCATTACAATCGGTATCAGCTCTTTTCTACCGATGATTTTGTCTCTGATAGACCTCGTAATACAAAAATTACTTCCAGACCTCTTGCTGTCGATCTCATCCTACTGGATCGTGCAGGTCGTTGCCGAAACTTCCACACTTTCTCTGACCAGCTCCCTGCTGACTAAAGGTCTTGTGACCGGCATTCTGTATACTCTTTTCAGCTTTATTATAGGCGCTGCATCCTTCCAGGTACGGGATATAAACTAAATGCAGCTTATTTTATATAGACTGATCTTAGTATATATATGATACTAAGATCAAAGGATCATGTGATTCATACTTGCATGAATAAGCATGACTTTGGGACCCGCAAAACACGAGAAAGGAGAAACGATGGCAGATTACAAATACTACTTGATTGGTATACTGACTCTTATCTGTATCTTTCTTCTGGTACGGCTGCTTCTCCTTCGTTATCAGCTTCATCTGATCAGAAAGCAGCTTTCCTTCCTTGCTGATGCTAAGACGAATCTACTTCTGACCTCTCAGTTCAGATTCAGGGAAACACAGTCTCTGCTTCTTGATATTAATGAAGTACTGCAGCGTGAACGAGCTCTGACGCTGCAGTTCAACAGGCTGAACCTCAACTTCAAGGAAACAATAACGAATATTTCTCACGACATCAGAACACCTTTAACATCAGCGATCGGATACCTTCAGATGATAGAACGGCAGGATCTTTCTCCCGTAGTGCAAAAGCAGTATCTGCAGATTGTCGAGAAACGTATCCGTGCTGTTCAGCGCATGCTGGACCAGCTGTTTGAATACGCAAGACTTGAATCCGGTGAGCTTATGTTTCAGAATGAACCGGTGAATCTCTGTAATCTGCTGCGCGATACTCTTGGCATGTTTTACAGTGACTTTATTGATAAGAACACCGAACCTGATGTTCTGATACCGGAAGAACCTGTTGTTATTTTGGGAGACCGTTCTGCTTTAAAGCGTATCTTTGAAAATATTCTTCACAATGCTTTGGTACATGGAACCGGCAGGTATGCTATTCACTTGTACAAAGAAGCAGCTGTCTGCCACCTTGTTTTTTCAAATCAGACTGACTCCATTGAAGAGGATGATATAGATCGCATTTTCGACCGTTTTTTTACAACTGATAAGTCCAGAACAAAAAAGACAACAGGCTTAGGGCTTTCCATTGCAAGAAAGCTGACGGAGTCTATGGACGGTTCTATAAGCTCTCATCTGGATGGTGATCTTTTCTCCATACGAATTGATTTCCCAGTTGTTAAGAGGTGACAGTAATGAAACGAATGTTCTTTTTATTTTTCAACCTTCAGAAGCTCTGCAAAGAAAGCAAGTGCAAGTCCCTGTCCCCAGCCCTGGATCCAGGTCTTTGGTACATTACGATATCCTTCACGGTCTTTCATAACAGCTGTTCCGCCTGATACATTAAGAACTCTTCCGTCTTCTGTTACATTTTTAGAAACTCCTGCTATGGCTTTGTTGATGTATCTGCTGTATAAAGGATTTGCAGATGCTGTCATAGCTGCAGCAATACCGCAGGAAGCAGATACTTCTTCATATGACCCATCATCATCAAGAATCGTTCTCCAAAGACCGTCTTCTGTCTGCATGGATTTCAATGCAGCGAGCTGATCACGCAGGGAGCAGTCTATATCCATGTATGGCGGGTAAAGGTAGCATGCAGGAAGACGTTTTCCCACCTGTGACATGGTATATGCTGCCCATGCATTGGCACGAGCCCAGTAAAAGCCTGACATATGATCCTGATTAATGTTATTGTAGCCATGATACCAAAAGCTTGTTGCAGGATCCTGAAGATATTTGATATGCCAGAAGTAATTATTCAGAGCATCGTTGATAATATCATCGTCTTTCAGCTTGATACCAACACGAAGCATAAAAAATGCTGCCATAAATAAAGTGTCTGCCCACGCCTGCTCCGGGAAATCGTTATTAACTGATACTGTATGCTGCAGGACCTTTTTGCCAAAACGAAGAGCTTTATTTCTAAGGTAATCTATTTTATCCATTACAATATTCCAGTACTTCTCATCCCCTGTTGCTTCATATAACGTAATCAGGCAGTGTCCCATAGCACAGGTGTTAACAGTCCAGTTCGGAAGACCAAGCTCTATATACTCGTCTACTCGCGCCTTCATTAGTTCGAGATACTCCTTTTTACCAGAAGCAGCGTATGCCTCACTGATTCCATAATATGCCACACCGCAGGGCCAGTCCCAAGTAAGATCCATCGCCATTGTTTTCTTTACAATAGCATCCATCATGGATTCTATTTGCTCTTTTTCATACTGAAGTTTCATATCTTCTCCATTCCCGCACTGTTGCAGTGCATATGATTTTTGTTACACTATTGTTTGTTATACCAGTAAATAACTGCGCGTTCTACGTATATACAATCAAAAAACATCAAAAATGAATCATAACAGTCCATTTTGGCTACATAATATCACAGATTTTTCAACGTAACAAGACCATGCTAGAATATGATACATAATGTTCTTCGCATGGTCTTGTGTATTATTGTTTTATTTACTATATTATTGTTTTATTTACTATATTATTGTTTTATTTACTGTATTTTTCTTTTTACATACTTTGTATGAAGTGTTTCGTGCGCTTTGTGTCCGCCCGGTGTACCAAGGTATTCATCATAAAGCTTTTTAATGTTTGGATTATCATGAGATTTACGAAGCACTTTTCCTGCATCCTCATCATATAATGCTTTTGCACGAAGTGAACGGTAATCAACAAAGTTACGAGTCTTAGAATCAACGATCGGCTGTCCGCCGCCGTTGATACAGCCGCCAGGACATCCCATGATTTCTACGAACTGATAATTAGCTTCGCCGTTCTTGATCTTGGTAAGCAGGTCATGAGCGTTCTTAAGACCTGATGCTACTGCTACATTTACTGTAAGACCTGCAACATCATAACTTGCTTCTTTAATTCCCTGCATACCACGTACTTCTGAGAATTCGATCGGACTGTCAGGATTTTCTCCCGTCAGCTTCCAAACTGCTGTACGAAGTGCAGCTTCCATAACACCACCGGATACACCGAAGATTACCGATGCGCCTGTGCTTTCGCCAAGAGGATTATCGAACTCTTCATCAGGCAGCTCTAAGAAGTTGATTCCGGTACGTTCGATCATACGAACAAGCTCTCTGGTCGTGATAGCAATATCAACGTCCGGAACGCCTGCTGCGCTCTGGTGATCGCGGCCGATTTCAAATTTCTTTGCAGTACATGGCATAACACTGACACTGACGATCTTTTTCGGATCGATATGATTCTTCTCTGCATAGTAAGTTTTTAACATGGCACCGAACATCTGCTGAGGTGATTTACAGGTTGAAAGGTTATCAATCATATCAGGGAAGTAATGTTCACAGTACTTCACCCAACCTGGTGAACAGGAGGTAATGAGCGGAAGAGTTCCGCCTTTGCTTACACGGTCAAGAAGCTCATTGGCTTCTTCGATGATGGTAAGATCTGCTGCGAAGTCTGTATCAAATACTTTAGCAAAACCAAGACGGCGAAGTGCTGATGCCATCTTTCCTTCTACGTTGGTTCCGATTGGAAGACCAAAGCCTTCACCAAGTGCCGCACGTACGGAAGGTGCTGTCTGCACAACAACGTGCTTATCAGGATCTGCAAGTGCTGCAAGTACTTCTCCAACTGCGTCTTTCTCGGCAAGTGCACCTGTAGGACATACTGCGATACACTGTCCGCAGGATACACAGGAGGTTTCTCCAAGTCCCATACCGAATGGGCTGGAGATGTTGGTTCTGAATCCTCTTTCGTTTGCTCCGATAACACCAACAGACTGTACCTGCTCACAAACTGCTGTACATCTGCGGCAAAGGATACATTTGCTGTTATCACGAATCATATGAGCAGCTGAATCATCGATTGTAAAATGCTGCATCTCTCCTGCATAAAGACTTTCATTATCTACACCAAGTTCTTTACTGAGCGTCTGAAGTTCGCAGTTACCGCTGCGTACGCAGGACAGACATCTCTTATTATGGTTGGAAAGAATCAACTGCAATGTTTTCTTTCTGGAATCAACAACCTTAGGGGTGTTGGTCCAAACTTCCATTCCTTCGTTTACGGGATAAACACAGGAAGCCACAAGGCTTCTTGCGCCTTTCACTTCAACCACACAGATGCGGCATGCACCGATTTCGTTGATCTCCTTTAAAAAGCAGAGAGTCGGAATATCGATGTGTGCTAATCTGGCCGCTTCAAGAATGGTAGAACCTTTTGGTGCGCTGACTGCCACACCGTTTATCTTAATATTAACGGTTTCCATCTGAATCCTCCTTAAAAATTCTTCTGTTATAAAAGTATTGATACGATCCATAAAGATGATATTTATCTTTTTGATATCGCACCCTTCTTACATTTTTCCATACATGCGCCGCATTTTACGCAGATGTCCGGATTGATCTTGTGCACTTCTTTTAATGTACCTGTAATTGCGCCAGCTGGGCAGACTTTTGCACAGAGCGTACATCCGATACATTTTACCGGATCAATGACATAGGTCAGAAGATCCTTACATACACCTGCCGGACATTTTTTGTCAACAACATGCGCAAGATATTCATCTTTGAAGTAATGAAGAGTTGAGAGCACAGGGTTCGGTGCTGTCTGTCCAAGACCGCAGAGAGAATTCTCTTTGATGTGGTAACATAATTTTTCAAGCTTATCAAGGTCGTCCATTGTTCCCTGGCCTTTGGTAATCTTGTCGAGGATTTCATACATACGTTTTGTTCCGATACGGCACGGTGTACATTTACCACAGGACTCTTCAACGGTGAAACCAAGGAAGAATTTTGCGATGTCGACCATACAGTTATCTTCATCCATAACGATCAGACCGCCGGATCCCATCATGGAACCGATTGATAAAAGATTTTCATAGTCGATTTCAATGTCAAAGTGCTCCTGCGGAATACATCCGCCGGATGGTCCGCCTGTCTGCGCTGCCTTGAACTTCTTGCCGTTTGGAATACCGCCGCCGATTTCTTCAACAACTTCACGAAGTGTTGTTCCCATAGGGATCTCAACAAGACCTGTATTCATGACCTTACCGCCGAGAGCAAACACTTTTGTTCCCTTTGATTTTTCTGTTCCCATGGATTTGAACCAGTCAGAGCCATTTAATATGATCTGCGGAACATTGGCATAGGTTTCAACGTTGTTCAAGATCGTAGGTTTCTGGAAGAGACCTTTTTCAGCAGGGAATGGAGGACGTGGACGAGGCTCACCTCTCTTGCCTTCAATAGAAGTCATAAGAGCTGTTTCTTCACCGCACACGAAAGCTCCGGCACCAAGACGGAGTTCGATATCAAAATCAAAACCGCTGTCGAAAATGTTCTTTCCAAGTAATCCGTAGTTTCTTGCCTGTTCAATGGCAATGTTAAGACGGGTTACAGCGATAGGATATTCGGCACGAACATAGATATACCCCTGAGAAGCGCCGATTGCATAGCCGGCAATAGCCATAGCCTCAAGAACTACATGTGGGTCACCTTCAAGAACGGAACGATCCATGAACGCACCTGGGTCACCTTCGTCTGCATTACAGCACACATACTTCTGTCCGCCTTTTACAAGGTCTTTTGCAAGAGACCATTTACGTCCTGTCGGGAAGCCTGCACCGCCGCGGCCGCGGAGTCCGCTGTCGAGAACAATGCTGATGACCTGCTCAGGTGTCATTCCAGTCAGTACCTTGCCAAGTGCTTCGTAACCGTTTCTTCCGATATATTCATCAATGTTTTCCGGATCAATGACACCACAGTTGCGAAGTGCAATTCTGTGCTGTTTCTTGTAGAATGTTGTTTCTGATAAAGGTTTGACCTTGCCATCCTTTGATGTCTCGCTGTATACAAGACGGCTGACCGGTCTTCCCTTTAATAAATGCTCTGCAACGATTTCCGAAACGTCTTCATTCTTCACCATAGAGTAGAATGTTCCTTCCGGATATATAAGCATAATCGGTCCGAGGGCGCAGAGTCCGTGACAGCCAGTCTGAACCACTGCAACTTCATTTTCAAGACCGACTTTTTCGATCTCGGCCTGCAGTGTCTTCATGATAGTCTGACTTCCCGAGGAATTACAGCCCGTACCACCACAAACCAATACATGTGAACGATACATAATGTTACCTCCTATAAATTAGTTGATTGTATTTGAAATAGTGTACTCACCGATTACCTGCCCGCGCACTAAATGCTGGTCTACAATTTCAAGTGCTTTTTCGGGAGTAACTTTTACGTAGGTAACCTTTTCTTTTCCTGGTTCTAATACTTCTATAATTGGCTCGAACTGGCAAAGACCGATGCATCCTGTCTGGATAACGGCAACATTGCTCAGGCCTTTTTTCTGAACAGCATCGGAAAGTGCAACAAGAACCGGTCTTGCACCGCTTGCAATACCACAGGTAGCCATACCGACAACTACTCTTGTCTGAGTGTCAGACTCCTTGCGGATGCCAACCTGTCCCTGCATCTTTTCTCTGATAGCTTTTAATTCTTCTAGAGATTTCATGTGTTTCCTCCTTCATTGAATATAATCCTCTAGTATATGTTTCCTCCGTCGGTCTCTTGTCCATTCTCTTTCAGATATGAAAGGATATAGGCTGAAACATCCGGAGAATCCAGTGGCAGTTCTCCTAAAATTTCACGGAACTCTCTGGTGTCCAGGGTGAAGCTTTTTTCGCTGAATGTGTACCGATATATAAAATCGATCATGGGATGGTACACGATCAGGGTGTGGATGGTGGCCGCCATATCCCCAAGCGGCATTCTGTCAATATGTGACAGGATGAAAGTGGCAGAAACCACAGTTCCTTCCCCTTTTTTTGAAGTTATTAAAAATTTACCCCCTGTACTTTCAGCTGCGAGCTTAAAAAATGGAACCCCAAGTCCGACCTTTCTGGTCGTTCTGGTCGTAAAGAACGGATCGATCACCGCTTCTACTTCCTCCTTCGTCATTCCGCACCCGTTGTCCCGTATCACAATCAGCAGCAAATCTGTTGTCATATCGGCACTGACCTCGATCTCGATCAGGGTCGCCCGTGCACGGATTGAATTCTCTGCAACATCCAGAATATTCAGTGAAAGTTCTGTCATCATAATATCATACTCCTGTATGTAACATACTCCTGTATGTAAAGCGTATGCCTATAGTACAAGCACCAATATTATTCGTATTTCGCCAGAATTCCGCTTAATTCATTGATTGATAAGCGACCGTAAACATCTTCATTGATCATAAGAACAGGCGCAAGACCGCATGCACCGATGCAGCGGCAGGATTCAAGTGAAAACTTGCCATCATCTGTACATCCGCCGTCTTCAATCTTTAAAAGTGACTGCAGTTCATCAAATATATTGCCTGCTCCTTTTACATAGCATGCTGTTCCCAAGCATACTGATACCTTGTAGCGTCCCTTCGGATATAATGAGAACTGTGAATAGAAAGTTACAATTCCATATACCTTTTCAAGCGGAACTTCCATCTCTCTTGCAATTATGGTCTGAACTTCGAATGGAAGATAACCATAAATGTCCTGTGCCTTCTGCAAAATTGGCATTAATGCACCTTTTTCATTCTTGCATTCAGCAATCATCTTCAAAAGCGCTGCTTCCTGCTCTTTTGTTCCTGCAAAAGGGACTGTTTTTTTCTGCGAACCCATTTACTGAACCTCCTTGACATTTTATTAACAATCTTGTGCCTACTAATTGTTCGATTTTCACACCGCAAAAAAATATCATGTTCTTTGCACTTTCAAAACGCGGAACATGACTGCTTTTATGGTGGACTATCGAAAGTGACATCATTATAGCATGCCCATTAAAAAAATGCCAGTAAAACTTACAGACAGTCTGCAGTAAATATGGCATTTTATAAAAATTTAACATAATAAGCATCGTATATTTCTCACTTTTGCCTATTGTAATTTTCAATTCGATAAATTTTTATCGATTTAAAAATAAATTTGCCGTAAATTTGATATTCCTGCAAAACACTGCATGATATATAGTAACTGGGCACATAAAAAGAGCTGCCTCTTTACCAGCGGCAGCTCTCGCACTTTTAAACTTTATATTTCTGAATGACGGATATTTAACACAGAACGATTTCGACTTCTCTGGTTAATACGTCCGCATACTGGAACGAAATGACCTTGGAGCACTCTGTGTATGCATCTTTGACTTGAATAATAAAAACACTTGGATATGTTGCCGATATGATTCCTTCCGTTACGTCTACCTTGTTACGTCCTCTGTTGGCTTTTATAAGAACTTTTCTTCCAATGTTGTTGACTACTGAATTCCTTACAGCGCACATATTCGCCGGTTGTCTCATATTAGTCCTCCAAATCTGCAGCTTGCCGTCTCCCCGGTCCTGCGAATCATCATTAAGGCTGATATCCATGTTATACATCTTTATGCACCTCACAAACACCAGATCAAACACAATATAAGCCGTTTTCATCACAATTACAATACCACATATTGGGCTTTGCGTCAAGAATTATTGCATAATGCACAAACAAAAAGTGCATAATCTCAAAAAATTATGCACAAATTTTTCATACGATTTTATGTATTTTGACGAAGCATATTCCCGATAAATAGTCCATCTGTCATAGGTTGACATAAAATACTGCACAACATTATCGTTTTATTTCAGTAAAACACAACAGAATTCCTCATAATTCCATTATTTTTCATAAAACTTCTATATGACCCACTATATATAGTAGCCGTATACTGTTATGTTCCCTTATCTATGGATGCCTTTTAAGAAATCAAGGACTGCCGCTGCGTTCATCTGCTCAATCTCCATGGTTTCTACCGGTTCACTGATCTGCTCAAGCCTGTGTGCATCGGAATTAACAACGACCCTGCAGTCCGCACAATATGGATTTTTCTCCGTGATTGCGGCACGCTTTCCTGCATCTGCCAGTTCATAAGTGCGAAACCTGCTGTCACCCGGAACAAACCCAAGGTTGGACAACAGACTGTTCGAAGACTTATCAATATGTGCCGGTACCATAACACCGTGAAACTGCTCCATCAATCCATAAACATTTTCAAAATGTATTGTCGTCGCATTGATCAGCAGCAGGCCGACATGCCCGGTTATATTCTCCTCCTTGTCCATGATATCCTGTTTCCCAAAAATATCCTCCCGAAGCGGAACCGGCTGAAGATGTTCATACACATAGTCATCAAAATGCAAGGCATCCGAAAGTTCTGCAAAAAGGCAAAGGACGTGTACCTCTTCCTCCGTTGTGAGTTCCATGCCCGGCAGTGCAAGTATACCCTGCTCCCTTGCGAGCTCCAGAAAAGCAGGACAGTTTTTGCAGCTGTTATGATCCGTCAGCGCAATTATGTCCAGATCTTTAAGTGCTGCCATCGCAACAATATTGGAGGGAGTCATCTCATCTTCTCCGCAGGGGGAAAGGCAGGAATGAATATGCAGATCATAGGTGGCATGAATCATGTATCCTCGTCCTTTATCAGTTCATGAATTTTAAGGGCTGCATCAAAGACCGTCAGGTCAGTAGCCATCAGGGTAATTCCCTGCTGTCTGACTTTGCTCAGCATGGCTTCGTCAGCCGCCGCTCCTTCTGCAAGGATGATGCAGGCGCATTCCGTAAGTACTGCGACCGCAACGGTATTGATATTGCCCATTACAGTCACCCAGGCACTGTTTGCAGGAAGCTTGCCCATCGCAATACTTAAAAGATCGCAGCAATACGGTCTGATGATTTTTTCATCTCCCATGTCGCCTTTCCACAATACGGAAAAGCCAAGGTTCTCAACAAGCTTTGTTACTGTCATTGTATCCTCATTCCTGCGCTCATTCTGCGCATTTTTTCAAGTCAACCTTACTCTTATTTCCTGTCAATAATCAAGCTTTGATATTTCGTCAGTCAGCTTATGGATATGTTCACGGAGCACGTGAATACAGTCGTTCTCCTTTGCAACGCCTCTTGCGATATCTTCAGCCAGTGCACGGCAGGTCGGAGCGCCGCAGGAACCGCAGTCGAGCCCCGGGAACTTGGTCAGCAGTTCATCCACCTGTGTCATCTTCTCAATACTTTCCCGCATGCTGGTCGCCAGCTTGAACACAGGCTCATACTTGACTTCCTCCGTCCAGAAGGCATTCTTCACTTTCAGTGTGTCTTCTTTATGATTCTGTGCAACAGGCATATATTTTTTCAGACGTTTCAGCTTCACCATGGCAATGAAGGGATTCTCCACTGTCAGAACACCGCCGACACAGCCACCGTCACAGGAATTCAATTCTATAAACTCCAGATTGGTGAACTTCTTGTCTTCGAGGTCTTCCAGCACGCGAATGACATTCTCAATTCCGTCTGCTGCCAGATAATTCTCCGAAAGCAGTCCGCCGGCTTCTCCGCCGATATTCCCCCAGCCGACACCGATCCTGCCGGAAATGGACAGCTCCTCGACGCACGTTGCCGCCACATTCATGTGTTCGATCAGGGATGTATAGATATCTTTCATGGCAATAACTGCATCCACTTCACTTTTTTCAAAGCCAAGCGGTGATTTGACTGCCGTGACTTTAGACGGGCAGGGCGATATAAAGACAATTCCGATCTTATCTGCAGGCAGGCCGGTTTTCTCCATGGCACGGATTCTTGCCTGCTGCGCTGCGACATCCATCGGTGATTTGATAGGCAGCAGATGCTTGATCAGATTCGGAAAACGGACCCGGATCAGTCTGGTGACAGAAGGGCAGGCCGTACTGATAATCGGCCAGAGCTCTTTATGCTCACTGACATATTTTCTGGACATCTCAGAAACAATTTCAGCCGCTCCACTGACTTCATAGACATCATCGAACCCCATCAGCTTTAATGCTGTCAGGACAATATTGACATCGTCCAGATTGTTCACCTGCCCATACAGTGACGGTGCAGGAAGCGCTACCGTGTATTCATAATCCTTTATGATCTCAATGGAATCTCTGATCGCATTTTTGGCATGATGCGGACATATTCTGATACAGACCCCACAATCTATACAGAATTCCTTGGTAATCACCGCTTTCCCGTTGCGCACACGAATCGCCTGGGTCGGGCAGCGTTTGATGCAGTTGATACATCCCTTGCATAAATCCTCCTCGAGGTATACGGAGGTTAAAAATTTCCCCATGACTTTGTACCTTCTTTCCTGCTGCAGACAACTTTCTGATCTGCAGGCAAAAACATAACGCCGGTTACATCTGAACTTTCATTGTTACTGTCGTGCCTTCTCCAAGCTTTGTATCTATTTTCATGTCATCAGAGTACTTTTTCATATTCGGAAGCCCCATTCCTGCGCCAAAGCCAAGAGATCTTACATTTTCAGGCGCAGTTGAAAATCCTGCTTCCATTGCTTTATCAACATCCGCTATGCCCGGTCCATTATCCGAAAGAACCATCTGAACCTCTTCCGGGGTTATGGTAACATTAATTTCTCCGCCGTGTGCGTGGATCACCATATTAATCTCACCTTCGTACATGGAGATGGCCACCTTCCTGATTGCTTCCGGATCCGCTCCCATTTTCTTAAGCATGCGTTTTACATCGCTGGAAGCTTCGCCAGCCCTGGTGAAATCATCTCCGGAGACCTGATAGGTCAAATGTATCTGATCGCTCATACAGTCTGTCCCCCATGTAATCCTTTTTCGTATAATATACCGCATGCAGTGAACATCTTATGTTTTGTCACAAGCAGCGGAATCTCTCTTTCCTTTGCCAGATTGATCATATCCTCATCCGGTATCTTGCCGCGAACGAACACGATGCAGATGATATCCATCATTTCAGAAGTACGGATTACCTGTGCATTGCATAACCCAGTCAGCAAAACTGCCTGATCCTTCACAAAAGCCAGCACGTCACTCATCATATCTGATCCGCATGCACTGTGAACATCGCGCTCCAGATACTCTTCTCCGCAAGCGACACCGGCATCCAATGCATTCTGCACTTCCCTAATTGTCATAATTACCTCCATTCTGTCATTCCCGTACCGGATACTGACACATATTGCAGGCCTGGTGATTTTCTAAGTCCTGCTTACATGAACACGCGAAAATATATTGCAATTTATTTTATCACAGAAAGCTCTCCTGAACAAGTACACCTTTCTGGCAGAATGCACGATAAAGGCCGGCGATTTTTATGGTCACCGGCCTTTATAACAATAATGAAGCTGTTTAAATCCCTTCCATTTTACAGCAGTAAAAATGGTAACATTTTATATGCGAAAAATACTTTCTTGTTCTGTTGTCTGCTGCTTTCTAGTTACCAGAAAGTGACGAGATATCTGCAACGATCTGGATGGTTTGCTCCTCTGGCATGTAGGAAACAGAAATATATGCACCATCAGCAGTTTCGCCATAATACATGTCCAGGTCACTTGCCGAACTTACCATAGTATTCTCCGTAAAATCCATGTCTTTTACCTTATCGACATAATCGTTATAATCATCTTCTGTAATCTCATCAACATAGATCATACAGGAGGTTTCTGCATTATAGCAATAAGAAACCGTTCCCTTTTTTAACTCCGGTATGTAATCTGCAGCCATACCTTCCGGCCACTCTGCAGCTTCACCGGACGCAGCATAAGAACCGTCCTCGCCTTCCATGGTGAAGCTTCCGCTCTCGTCATCATAGCTGTAATTTCCTTCCTCTGTTGAAATGCTGAAGTCACCGTTGCTTAAATCAACATTCACATCATTATCAGCAGCAGATTCAAGCAGCTTCTCGGTAATGCTTTCACCTATTTTCTCCTGAAGCCCGCAGCCAGAAAATATAAGCGCGCTGACCAACAAAGTGCATAGCCCTAACATTACAGTCCCTTTTTTCATAAATACTTCCTCCTTCATTTACATACGCATCTGTATTTTTAACGCAATTTTACTCTTTAAATATACGTTACATTCTGTCAAATGTCGATGTCCCAAAATGTGTAATCCGTTGTTTTCCGGTATCCACCCAGGGATGATTTTTCATGTTAGATGTACCAAACGGCAAGAAAACAGATACATTATATTCCTATGAAAAAAAACAGAGCTTAAAGATGTATAATTGTTAAAATCCAGAATTTTCACTTTCAAAAACCCAGATAATTCATCATCTGAAATTTTCCTTGAAATTTTAAAAATTTGTATTGACAAAATATCCAGATGCTGGCATAATAATAACAGTTCCTATTAGCACTAAGGAGGGATCAGATGGAGACAGTCAGCCGATACAGCCGAAACAGAGAAGCAATACAGGAATATCTGCTCGGTACAAAAGAACACCCAACAGCAGATGTTGTTTATCATGCGCTGAAAGCAAAGAATCCGTCTGTCAGTCTGGGCACCGTCTACCGAAATCTGAACCAGCTTGCAGAGCAGGGCAGGATTTTAAAGCTTTCCATGGATGACGGCTCAGAACATTTTGACGGGAACCCCCTGCCGCATCATCATTTTACCTGTCGTATGTGCGGGCGTGTTCTTGATCTTGATCTTGATCCTGATATTTTAAAGGATCTGAACGATGCAGCCTCCGCAGATTTCAACGGTGTTATTGAGGGACACAGCATTTATTTTTACGGATTGTGCAGCTTATGTAAAAAGTAAGATCAGCCTATTAAGTTTTTTAATCTGGTGACGATATACTATATATGATTCGAAATTCAGCATATGAACAACATATAGTATGCCACCTGACATTACATGAATTCAACATTTGAGAGGAGACAACAATTATGTCAAAGTATGTATGCAGCGTTTGTGGTTATGTTCATGAAGGAGATTTTGCGCCGGAGGCTTGTCCTCAGTGTAAAGCGCCCGCATCAAAGTTCGTGAAGCAGGAGGATACCGCTTTTGTATGGGCGTCTGAGCATGTTGTTGGTGTAGCCAGTGATGTCGCAGAAGATATCAAAGCTGACCTTCGCATGAATTTTACCGGTGAATGTTCAGAAGTGGGTATGTATCTTGCAATGTCACGTGTGGCATTCCGCGAGGGATATCCTGAGATCGGTCTTTACTATGAAAAAGCAGCTTTCGAAGAAGCTGAACATGCATCTAAATTTGCAGAACTTCTTGGTGAAGTATTAACCACCAGCACGAAAAAGAATCTTGAGCTTCGTGTTGCAGCTGAAAATGGTGCTACAGCAGGAAAAACAGATCTTGCTAAGCGCGCTAAAGCGGCAAATCTTGATGCGATCCATGATACCGTTCATGAGATGGCAAGAGATGAGGCAAGACATGGCAAAGCATTCCAGGGCTTATTACAGCGTTACTTTGGTCAATAAACCAGCGTTTCGCATTTGCAGAAATAACAGTATTCGCCTACTTTCCAAAGGTTTGCGCAATCCCCAATTGTGTGAACCCCCTAAATATATTGTTCTAAACCCCAGAAAAAGACACCTGTCCCCAACAGGTGTCTTTTTCATTGTGTTTTTATTCTGTTATGTTATTACAGTTTTATCTGCTCTTGTTTGCAGGTTCTATGTTAATGGATTTTCCTTTGATCTTGGCATGCTTCATAACTTCGACGACCTGTGCGGCATATTCGCTCGGTACTTCTACAAAGGTGTATTTATCATACATATCAATGGAACCGATCAGCTTGCCCGGCATATTGGTCTCTCCGGCAATTGCACCAAGAATGTCACCGGGACGGATTCTTTGGTTCTTTCCAAGATTTATAAACAGACGTACCATACCGGCTTCTGCTCCTGTATCACCAAAGTCCTGCTGGGTGCTCTTGCGGATTTCTTCGCTGCTGTACCCGTTCTCTTCGCCGAAGGACATCTTTAGAAGTGCTGCTGCGATCTCAAGAGAAGTATAATCTTCTTCATTGACCTTCTGCTCTATGATCTGGATCATCTTCTTCAGATCGCCTTCATCGATCAGTTTTTCTACTTTATCAAGTATCTTCTCAGCCTTCACTGCCACCACATCGTTGATGGAAGGAACTGGCTGAACTAAGATCTTTGTCTTGCAGTAACGCTGAATATCCTTGATGCGGAAGATATCACGTCCGACAACCATGGAAAATGCACGTCCGGTTCTTCCTGCACGTCCGGTCCTGCCGATACGGTGCACATAGTACTCGTAATCCTGCGGAAGATCATAATTGAACACAGCCTCCACGTCATCCACGTCGATTCCTCTGGCTGCAACATCTGTTGCTACCAGAATGTCAGCACGGCCTGTACGGAAGGACTTCATGACTCTGTCTCTCTGCTGCTGCTTCAGATCTCCGTGCAGTGCTTCCGCAAAGTATCCTCTGCCTTGCAGCTCTGATGCAAGCTCATCTACCTTCTGTTTGGTGTTGCAGAAGATCAGAGACAACTTTGGCTGGTACAGGTCAATCAGACGAAGCAGTACTTCGAATTTGTTCTGGGATTTTACTTCATAGTAGTACTGTTCGATCTTTGGTACGGTAAGTTCTTTTGCTGCCACTTTGATCTTCACTGCATTTTTCTGATAGGTCTTGGCAATATCAAGAATCGTCTGCGGCATGGTCGCGGAGAATAAGAGTGTCTGTCTTTCTTCCGGAATCTCCTTCAGGATAGTCTCGATATCCTCGCGGAATCCCATATTCAGCATCTCATCAGCTTCGTCAAGGATCACTTTATTTACAAAGTCAAATTTAATAGTCTTTCTGCGCATATGATCCATAACACGGCCAGGTGTTCCGATCATGATCTGTGTTCCTGCTTTTAATGCCTTGATCTGACGGACAATGTCCTGACCGCCGTACACCGGAAGAATCTTGATTCCGTGCATGTATTTTGAAAATTTGTGCATCTCGTCTGCGACCTGAATGGCAAGCTCTCTGGTCGGGCATAATACAACAGCCTGCAGGTGCTTGTTCTTTGGATCGATCTGCTCGAGTATCGGAAGACTGTAAGCTGCAGTTTTTCCGGTTCCGGTCTGTGCCTGACCGATAATATCCTTTCCTTCCATGACAACAGGGAAGACCTGTGCCTGAATTGGTGTCATTTCTTCAAATCCGATGTCCGAAACGGCACGAAGTATCGGAGCCTGAAGCTCCATTTCATCAAAACGTATTGTCATTCTTTCTACCTTTCTGTCCTACTTCTTCTAATCGTGCAGCAGCTTCTTACCAAATTGAAGATGCTCTGTATATATAAGGAAGCGCAATCATATATCTCTGGTTTTTAAGTCGTCTCATAAACCCCACAAGTGTAGCATACAAAACAAGATTCCGTCAAGCTATCAAAATAAAACTGTGTTATCGACGCAAAAACCTCCTTTTCCACAGTGTTTCTTGTTACATTTCACATGCGAAAAAGGAGGTCATGATTATCTGGTCTTTACCAGTGCCTGTAATGTGTGTCCGATATCCTCAAGTTCTATGACATCACCTTCCCTGACATCATCGCTTAAGATAAGCTTGGCGCAGAGTGTTTCGACGTTTTTCTGCAGATATCGCTTTAATGGTCTCGCACCGTAATGCGGATCATAGGCTTCATCGATGACAAGCTGTTTTGCTTTTTCAGTCATCGTAACGGTGATATCTTTTTCTGTCAGCCGTTTGTTCAGATCTTTCAGCTGCAGATCCATGATCTCATGGATGCTTTCTTTTGACAAAGGTTTAAATAGTATGATTTCATCAAGTCTGTTCAGAAACTCCGGTCTGAACATGGATCTCAGTTCATTCATAACAAGCTTCTCTGCATCATAAGAAATACTTCCGTCCTCCATAATGCCATCGAGCAGGTAAGTAGCACCGACATTGGAGGTCATAATAATGATCGTGTTCTTGAAATCCACCGTACGTCCCTGAGAATCCGTAATGCGGCCGTCATCCAGCACCTGCAGCAGCACATTGTAAACATCCGGGTGCGCTTTCTCAATTTCGTCAAAGAGTACGACGGAGTAAGGTTTTCTTCGAACTGCTTCTGTCAGCTGTCCTCCCTCATCATACCCGACATAGCCGGGCGGTGCACCGATCAGTCTGGATACCGAGAACTTCTCCATATATTCGCTCATATCGATGCGCACAATGTTATGTTCGTTATCGAACAAAGCCTCCGCAAGCGCTTTTGCAAGTTCTGTCTTGCCGACACCTGTCGGACCAAGGAACAAAAATGAACCGGTCGGCTTCGTCGGATCCTTGATGCCGGCACGGGAGCGGAGAATTGCATCAGTAACCTTGGCAACCCCTTCCTCCTGACCTATGACACGTTTTTTCAGCTCATCTCCAAGCTGAAGTGTCTTTTTCCTTTCACTTTCCGTAAGCTTTATGACAGGTATGCCCGTCCACCTCGAAACAATTCTGGCAATCTCCTCTTCACTGACACTTTCGTGGATCAGCCTGTAATCTTCTTCTTTGTTTTTTTGTTCCTCAAGCTCGATCTGCTTCATGATTTCCGGCAGCCTTCCATATTTTAATTCTGCTGCCTTATTCAGATTATATTCTCTCTCGGCGATCTGAATGTCGTTGTTTACGCTTTCCATCTCTTCGCGCAGCTTCCTGACACGCTCTACCGCTGTTTTTTCGTTATCCCAGAGCGCTTTTTGTGATGCAAATGTCTCTTTCAGGTCGGCAAGCTCTTTCTGAAGGTCTGCGAGCCGTTCCTTGCTGAGTCTGTCACTTTCTTTTTTCAGGGCCGCTTCCTCTATCTCAAGCTGCATGATCTTTCTTTGTACATCATCCAGTTCCATCGGCATGGAATCAAGCTCGGTCTTGATCAGTGCGCATGCTTCGTCAACAAGATCTATGGCCTTATCCGGCAGGAAGCGGTCTGTAATGTAACGGTTCGAGAGGACCGCAGCAGATACCAGTGCGCTGTCCGTAATTTTTACTCCGTGGAACACCTCGTAGCGTTCTTTTAGACCTCTCAATATGGAAATGGTGTCCTCCACATCAGGTTCTTCCACCATGACCGGCTGGAATCTTCTCTCTAAGGCTTTGTCCTTTTCAATGAACTGGCGGTATTCATTCAGTGTGGTCGCACCGATACAGTGAAGTTCACCGCGTGCCAGCATGGGTTTTAACATGTTTCCTGCATCCATGGCACCGTCTGTCTTACCTGCACCGACGATAAGATGGAGCTCGTCAATGAACAGGATGATCCTGCCTTCGCTTGCTTTGACTTCTTCCAGCACTGCTTTCAGACGCTCTTCAAATTCTCCGCGGTATTTCGCACCGGCAACAAGGGCACCCATATCAAGTGCAAAAAGACGTTTGTCTTTCAGTCCTTCCGGAACATCCTTCTGCACTATTCTCTGTGCCAGTCCTTCCACCACCGCTGTTTTACCGACACCCGGCTCACCGATCAGCACCGGATTATTCTTGCTTTTTCTTGAAAGGATACGGATCAGGTTCCTTATTTCTGCATCTCTTCCGATGACCGGGTCAAGCTTCTGGTCTTTCGCTCTGTCTACAAGATCATAGCCATACTTTTCAAGAGTATCATAGGTAGCTTCCGGATTATCACTGGCAACCCTCTGATTTCCTCTCACGCTGGCCAGTGTCTGTAAAAATGTGTTCCTGTCAACTCTAAAGTCCTTTAGCAGCTGACCGGTTTCCTTACCGCCGTTCTTTAACATGCTTAAGAATAAATGCTCGACGGATACATATTCGTCCCCCATCTGTTTTGCTTCGTCTTCTGCATAGATCAATACCCTGTTGAGTGCTTCCCCGACATAAACACGTCCGTTAGACACCTTCGGCATACGATTCAGAATTCCCTCTAATTGTGCCATGAAGACCTCTTCTGATATCTCCATCTTCAAAAAGAGCTTTGGCAGCAGACCGTCTTCATCTGTCAGCAGTGCATACAGTAAATGCACGGGCTCCAGCTGCTGATGACCAAATTCATATGCTATCTTTTCACAGTCTTCCATTGCTTTTACAGATTTCTGTGTGAATTTATTAATGTTCATTGTTTCCTCCATTCCTGCGCAAAACCTGGCGCATCGGTCTTACTACGCATTTTTCCTGTGTAGTATCATGTTTGTTGTTCTATTGTAACTATAACACGTATAGCAATAAAGTCAAGAACATTTTTTCTAAGACATTAAAATTTTAGCGCAGTACTTCATTGAGTCAGAAAACCCGCACACTCATGACAGGTGTTTTTGCAACGTTTGACATTGCACATGGATAAGCATAAGATAAAATCTGTAAGTGCGTTGCACGCCACCGCTCATTTAAACTTGATATGCGCAAAGATCAGCGCAGGAATAGGGGAAATATGATTATTATTGATCATCTGACCAAAGTATATAAGCTGAATAAAAAGCAAATGGTCGAAATGAAAACAAAAAAGAATATGAAGGTTGCTGTTGAAGATCTTTCTTTGACAGCTGAAAAAGGAAAAATCTATGGTCTGCTCGGCCCGAACGGTGCCGGCAAGACAACGGCTCTTCGATGCGTGGCAACTCTGTTAAAACCAACGAACGGCTCTATCACTGTTTGCGGACACGATATCGAAAAAGAGCCGGAAGCAGTTCGCAGCGCCATTGGTTTTCTGACCAACGAGATCAAACTGGATCCGCAGTTCTCACCAAAGTATATGTTCTATTTCTTTGGACAGCTGCACGGCATGACAGAGGCACAGATCACAGAAAGAAAAAATGTGCTGTTCTCTCATTTTGGTATTGATGAGTTCCAGGATAAAAAGATCAGCGAGCTTTCAACAGGAATGAAACAAAAAGCCGCCATCGCTGTCAGTCTGGTGCATGACCCCGAGGTCATCATATTCGATGAACCAACCAATGGGCTTGATATAGTAACCGCTCGCGGTGTGACAGATTACTTAAAGAAGCTTCGCGATGACGGCAAGGTCATCATTATATCGACTCATATCATGACGGAAGCCGAAAAGCTCTGTGACACCATCGGCATCATCATCAACGGTAAAAAGGTCGCTGAGGGTACACTGGCTGAATTATTGGAACAAAACAATTGCAATGATCTGGAAGATACGTTTTTCAAGCTTTATCAGGAGCAGAATACGGAGGGAATCGCATGAACGGAGCAAAAACAATCATAAAAAAGGAACTTCACCGCGTATTTTACGATAAAAAACTGATCTTCAGCCTGTTCCTGCTGCCAGCCATACTGATCATCGGCTTATATTCCCTGATCGGACAGATGATCTCCAATATGAGCAATGATATCGAAGCGCATATATCCAGTGTTTACATTGTCAATGCACCAAAGGATGTTGAAGCTCTGATCGCTGAAACCGGTTATGATACAACGGCCAGCATTATCATGCTGGAAGCAGGTGCATCCATAGATGATATCAAAGACAAGATATTAAATGAAGATACCGATCTGCTCGTTGTATTTTCCGATGACTTTTCGGCAACTGCTGCTGCTTACAAAAATCAGGGAGATGCCATACCGGCAGTGGACCTATACTATAATTCCACCAGCAATTATTCTTCTGCAGCATACAGCAGTTTTTCAGAAACCATCCTGGGTTCCCTGCAGACAAAACTGCTGACTGACAGATTCACCAATCTTGAACTGCTGAATGTATTCCAGACTAATGCAGAGGTTATTGTTAATGAAGACAAAGCAAATGGTGAGTATCTTGCTATGCTGCTCCCTTACTTTATTACCTTCATGCTGTTTGCAGGTGCCATGGGACTTGGCATTGATGCCATTACAGGAGAAAAAGAACGCGGGACCATGGCAAGCATGCTGCTTTCTCCAATAAAACGGAGCGAGCTGGTTTTTGGCAAACTTGTATCCCTTGCTATTCTTTCCAGCATCTCAGCAGCAGTCTATGCCATCGCCATGATCATAGCCATGCCGATGATGGCAAAGACCTTTACCGGCGGCGAAGAGCTTTCCTTCGTAGTCAGTTTTTCCGCACTGCAGATCCTTCAGCTGTTCATTATTATGATATCCATGGTTTACCTCTATGTATCCATGGTCAGCTTTGTAGCCGTGCTTGCAAAAACCGCCAAGGAGGCCGGGACTTATGTTTCTCCTTTGTATATTGTAGTTCTTGCAGCCGGTATGATAACCATGTTCCAGGGCTCCATGGAAAAATCTCTTTCGGTATATGCCATACCAGTTTATGGAAATGCCCTGGCTATTCAGAACCTGATGACCAATGAACTGACAATGGTACAGTTCCTGCTTTCTGTCGGTGGTACGCTGTTCCTTGGCGGATTATTCACCTTCCTCCTGACAAAAGCATTCAATAGTGAAAAGATCATGTTCTCGGCATAGATAAAAAAAGCGGCAGATTAGCATCTGCCGCTTTTTTCAGGTGTGATTCATTGTCCGTCAGAATAAATCTACCGTTCAAGTAAAAATATATTTGATACTGTCTGCGCTTCTGCTTCATCACTGATATGCAGGTAATCTCCGTTGGCATCAGCGGCATGGATGACTATCATGTTCCCTCCTTTGGTGAGGATGTTGCTGTCTATGCTGACAATTGCACTTTTTCCTTCTACTTTCCCTGTTACAAAGGTAGTCCCATTAATCTGAAAAACAACTTCTTTTATAGATTCATCATATACATCTGCCTGAATTGTCAGCAGCAGATCACTTTCCTTTACCGATGTGACAGCGAGTCTGTCAGAAGCTTCATAAGCACCTAAGGATGCTAACAGGGTATCATAACTTACGAACTGCTCATCCAGCCATTCTATACGATCATTAATAAAGGTTTGCAGGCTTTCCATGGAATCATTAAAATCTTCGCTGTTCCTTCCTGCATAATACCGATCGCTGTGATAGGTATAATCCCATCTTTCATCATTGGCTGCTCCTGCTGCAGAAAGTGATTCCTGGTAAGTGTCAAGGGAAGCGACTGCAGATGCGATCGCGGTATCTCTGATCTCCTGATATTTTTCATATACTTTCATCACAAAGTAAGGGTCCTTGATCAGATACCGGTTCCATTGCACCGACTGGTAATACTGTTCGTTTGTAAAGTAGTTATTTGTCGTCTGCCAGTCATCCGTTATATACGTATATATATCATACATATTAATATTGCCGAATGCCCAGTCAAAATCCCAGACCGGTCCTATCACCGCTTTCTCTCCTATATCTTTTGATACAAAGACACTGTTCTTCATGCAGTCCCAGTTCATGGTGAACTCACAGATCATAAAATTATTAACAAGAGAATCCAGATCAAAAAAGTCAGTATAGTGCATCTGATCAAAGGTCGTATCTTTATATTCAGTTTCAGTCAGTGTTCCGATCCATTCCTGCTTATGATTATCATAACGTTCGCCTTTCCCGCTGTAGTGCGTATCCTCTGCCTGATAAACAAAGTCATCACTATGGAGTGCATACTCAAAGGACTGCAGGAAATTTTTGGCGTACTGATACAGAGAGGATGTCTCTGCAACATATTCCGGTGTGTTAAAGTAGAAGGGCTGCTTAAAATTAGTGATCAGTGTGGACAGTTCCCAGTCATCAAATGCATAAAAGTCCATTTCCAGCAAAAAGCCGCCCTCTGCCTCTGGTATCGTAACATAATCGGCGATGTCATATTCCTTTTCTTTATAGCAAATGGTATGTTCTGCACCAATCCAGGCATAATCCTCTTTAAGAAGGTCTTCCAGCTCATCTACTGCAGCATCTTCATCTACTGCAGCATCGTCATCTCCTGCTATTCCTTTCGCCGCGTTCTCTGCTAACTTTTCCCAGTCAAAGATATCGACCCGCCCTTCCTCAACACGGATGTGCTCGCATAACTGGTAGACTCCCTGATACTCCCCGTTCACAACCAGGCTGACCAGCACAGAAGATGGCGTGCCTGTCATTCCGATTTCTGCCGCAAGGTCAAGTACAAGCTTGTTTCGAATCAGTGAATGGTCGATATCATTGGCAAGCAGCACATAGTGCTTGCTCTCACCCATGCCGAACAGATCTGCTTTTGTGTCCAGCTTAATTTTGTAAGGCGACTTGTCCCTGTATTTTGTCGAATTGCCGCGAAGCTTGATTTCAATCTCGCCGTCATACAGCAAAGACGCATCGCAGCAGGCTTCATTCCCCATGATATACATAGCCGCAGATGAATACTCAATGAATATCTTTTCATCTGTATTGATATAAACAACCGGCAGAGAACTGTTATAAAGCTGATAGGTCTCCTGCGTTTCCTGACTGCTGTATGTCTCCTGTGTCATCGTTTCATCGTCATAGGTCCGAAGTTTCGCGAGCAGCGGATCTGAAATTAAATCCTCTGCATTCTCAGTGTTCACAGCATTATTCTGGTCATCCTCTGCGTTCTCTTCTGCTGATGAAACAGTGTTTTCTGCAGCTGAAGCTGATGGCTTTGAATCAGCTTCAAAATCTCCTTCTGCTTTGCAGCCGCTAAACAGCAACAGGGCCAGTAACACCCCTGATAATACAATATACCTTTTCCTTCTTCCCAAAATACCCTCCATTCCTGCACTGTCCTGTGTGCCGCTGACTCGCTGTCACATTCGTTGTAAGTAATTCTGTGACAGAGTGATTCCAGATCTGTATTCCCCAATATCGTTCTGGATAAAGTTAAAATCTGCCTATATTTATTTTATTAGTTTAGAAATATATATATTATTTTACATTATACAATGTATTTCAAATTAATACCAGTTTTATTTCAAACACATTTTTCTTTTTTATACGCAGGATTAATCAGATTTTAATACCAATTCTCACCTTTTTCCTTTATAATAAATACAGTTAGAGCCGCTTTTATGTTATACTGTTCATGTACTGACTGCGGCAGAATAATCCGAATGAAAGGAGTCAGCTTCATGCGAGGAATAGGAAATCTGATCTGGTTTTTATGCGGTGGTTTTATAATCGGTCTGCTCTGGCTGATGGCCGGTATAGTGTGGTGTATCACCATAATCGGCATACCCGTAGGTTTGCAGTGTTTTAAGCTCTCATCACTCTGTTTTTTCCCTTTTAAAAAGAAGATTATTTACCATCCCCGTGTACGTTCAGCCTGCCTGAACATCATCTGGCTGGTTACAGGGATTCCGCTTGCAGTCATTTCTGCAGCATTTGGTATGATTCTATGTGCTTCCATCATCGGCATCCCCTTTGGTCTGCAGCATTTTAAGATAGCAAAGCTTTCACTGATGCCTTTTGATACGGAAATCATGACCGAGTAATCTTTCTGATTTTTTCAGCCTGTTGTACATAACAGATATCACGAACCGCGAATATTAAACAAAACGATAGGAGCAAACAATGAAACTTTTATTCAAGCAGCGATTGTTTTCCTGGCTTGACAGTTATGATGTTTATGATGAAGACGGCAATACCGTCTACTCTGTGAAAGGCGTTCTCTCCTTTGGACATTGCCTGGAGATTTATGATGCAAGTGGCACTATGGTCGGAAAAGTCAAAGAAGAAATTCTTACATTTCTGCCAAGATTTCGTATGTACCTGCATGACAACTATATTGGCGAGATAAAAAAGGAATTCACTTTCTTTCGTCCAAAATTCACCCTCGACTGTAATGGCTGGTCTGTTGACGGTGATTTCTGGCAATGGGAATATGATGTAAATGATCCTGCAGGGCACACCATCATGCATGCGTCAAAGGAATTATTTCACCTTACTGATACTTATATTATTGACGTCAATAACCCTGAGGATCAGTTATTATCCCTGATGATCGTACTTGCGATCGATGCAGCAAAATGCTCCCAGAGCAATTAAAGTTACCCGTTGAACAATGTATATAACGTATGAAAAGCTCTTTCCTGTATGAAAGCTTATACAGGAAAGAGCTTTTTATTTTCTGACTTCTTTATTCCACGATCAGGCTGTCCCAGAGCTTATTATTCACAACAACAACTGCTTCCTGTTTCCATGCAGCAAAGGTATCATTAAATAACTGCTCCTGTCTTTCACTGATGATCTCTTCTTTCCTTGCATTGGTCGCATCTTCGTCAAAGGAAGAGATACATTTTACAATATAAAAGGCATCCTCTGTCTCTATCACACTGGCAAATTCACCGTCCTGCAGCGAGAAAGCTATATCTTCTACCTCTTTTGGGAGCTCTCCATATCCTGCCGTGATCTCAACACCGTCGGTGCTGTCTGTATTCAGTTCTGCAAATGTTTTGAAATCGCTTTTCTGCATGCTGTCTGCTAACAGTGTTTCAACAGAATCTCGTAGATTTGTCAGATCGCTTCCGCTAAGCATGACCTGTTCATCGTCATCGTTAGTAGAGAATTTATTCTTAATGATATACTGCAGATCGACCTGCCTGGCCTCATCATCAGAGATATTCGTATCAACGCTCAATGTAATGCTTTCATAGACCCTCAGTGCAACAATATTGTCGGTATAGAGCTCATTGATCAGTCCTTCTGACAGACTGTACTTTACCAGATTTTCATCACCTATTTTTTCAATATATTCTGCCGTGTAATCCTGTGCATTCCTGACCTCCTCTTCGGAGAGCTGGATATCAAGGTCTTTGGCATGTCCGCATACGATCTTCAGGTTTATGAACTCATCAAGCACCTGTTCTCTGATTTCATCTCCGTAGGTATTTCCTTCGTCATCCAAGCGATAATCCCAGATTCCTTCTCCATAGAGAAGTTCTGCTTTTTCCTTTGCGGCAAGCAGCTGTAAGAATACCTCCCGGTAATTGACCGCTGCACCGTTCACCATCAGAAGAGTTCCATCTTCCCAGCTGTCTGTCTCATCTGCTTCTGCCGTTGGTGTCAAAGTACCGCCTTCCTTGTCAAAAGTCACCTTGCTGACAGAACAGCCAGAACCTATGCTGCATATCATTATAATAATAAATATTATGTAAGCTTTCTTCATTGATCTCCCCATTCCTGCTGCCTTCTTATTGTTTATCCTTTTTATCCTCTTCCTTAGCCGAAAGCAGAGTGTTCTTCATTTCTGATAATACCATTCTTATCTGATCGAGTAAATCCTCAACCGGATTTTTTCTGATCTTATCCTTACCAGCCGCTGCAACAGGTGCCAGTGTGTAGATAAAATGCGGGTTAGAGCCAGGTATAAATTTTAATCTGGCAGGATAGATCAAAAGCAGGTCAGGTATCTTATCCACCTGTATCTTTGCTTTGCCAAACAGCACCATCTTTATCTCTCTGCCTTTATGCTCCAGAGTGGTAATATAAACCTCATGTGCCATTGCCCGAATGAAAGCTATCGACAGCAGATTCTGCACGGCTGTCGGAATCTCTCCGAAGCGGTCTAGCATCTCATCCTGCATATCCATGTGGTCTTCTGCCGACTCGATCATGGCAACACGCTTGTAAAGATCAAGCTTTTGCATTTCATTCTTAACATAGGAGGACGGAATAAAGGCATCGATATCAATGTCCACTGCTGTCTCATAGATTTCTTCAGGCGTCTTGTCATCCCTGCACTCTTTTACCGCTTCATTCAGCATCTTGCAGTACATATCATACCCGACAGCTTCCATATGTCCGCTCTGCTCCGCACCGAGCAGGTTGCCGGCTCCTCTGATCTCAAGGTCACGCATCGCTATCTTGTAGCCGGAACCAAGCTCAGTAAATTCCCGGATGGCTGACAGTCTCTTCTCAGCAATCTCACGTAACATCTTATCCCTCTTGTACATTAAAAATGCATAGGCAGTACGGCTGGATCTGCCGACACGACCGCGCAGCTGGTACATCTGGGACAGGCCAAGACGGTCTGCATCATCAATAATAATCGTATTCACATTGGATATGTCAAGTCCGGTCTCGATAATGGTCGTGGATACCAGTACATCGATCTCTCCGTTAATGAACTCATACATTATCTTTTCGAGCGTTCGCTCGCTCATCTGCCCATGCGCATAAGCAACAACCGCCTCAGGAACGAGCCTTGTAATGGTTGCCGCCATCTCATCTATGCCTTTGACCCGGTTGTAAACAAAATACACCTGACCGCCGCGGGTCATCTCCCTGTGAATGGCTTCTCTAATGATTTCATCGTTGTGCTCCATGACAAAGGTCTGAATCGGAAGTCTGTCGACCGGCGGTTCATCCAGAACACTCATATCCCGGATGCCGATCAGACTCATATGCAGGGTTCTTGGAATCGGTGTGGCAGTCAGCGTCAGCACGTCGATGTCACCCTTCATCTGTTTGATTCGTTCCTTGTGAGCAACACCAAATCGCTGCTCCTCATCTACGATCAGCAGTCCCAGATTACGAAACGCGATGTCCTTTGACAAAAGCCTGTGCGTCCCGATAATGATATCAATGCCACCCTTTCTGGCGCGCTCGAGCACTTTTTTTTGTTCTGCAGGGGTACGAAACCTGGACAGCATATCGATCTCAACGGAAAAATCCTTCATTCTCTGGCTGAAGGTATTATAATGCTGCTGTGCAAGAATCGTGGTCGGAACTAAAACAGCTACCTGTTTACCTTCGTGCACAGCTTTAAAAGCTGCCCGGATGGCAACCTCTGTTTTCCCGTAGCCGACATCGCCGCAGATCAGACGATCCATGATGCGTCTGCTCTCCATATCTCTTTTGACATCCTCAATGGCGCTCAGCTGATCATCAGTCTCTTCAAAAGGAAACAGTTCTTCGAATTCCTTCTGCCAGACAGTATCCTTCCCGAACTGGAAGCCCTGTCTGTCTCTTCTCATCGCATACAGAGCAACAAGCTCATTGGCAAGATCCTTGACAGCCCCTCTGACTCTGGCCTTGGTATTTTTCCATTCGACTGAATTCAACTTGTTCAGCTTTGGTTTTTTTGCATCGGAGCCGGCATACTTTTGAATAACATCCAGTCCGCTGGCCGGTAAGAACAGCACGCCGCCGTCACCGTATTCAATCTTGATATAGTCTTTGGTGACCTTATCGACTTCGACCTTTTCTATGCCGCGGTAAACACCAAGTCCGTGATTTTCATGTACGACATAATCTCCGGCGCACAGATCCTGCAGGCTCTGCAGCTGCTTGCCGTCATGCGGCTGCTTCTTTTTCTTATTGCTTTTTTTGAGCCCGAAGATATCGCTTTCCGAAATGATCGTAAACTTCAGCATCGGATATTCGAAGCCTCTGTGCAGACTGCCATAGACAATCATGATTTCACCGGGCTGTACTTCCCTCTCCATATCCTCTGAAAAAAAAGCATTCAGCTCATTTTCCCGCAGATCTTCTGCCAGACGGGAGGCTCTTGTTCTGGAACCGGACAGTAATAGAACCCTGTACCCGCTTTTTTTCCACTTTTTTAAATCCTTTAACAGGACATCAAAATTGTTGTTATAGGAGTTCACACCGCCGACCATCAGGTCAAAGTGTTCCTTTGGCACCAGCAGCGGCACCTTTGTCTCCAGGGTACTGATGAACACAGTCCTTTTCAGACAGAGACTTGCCAGTATCTCCTTATAGTCATACACAACATCTGCCTGTCCCGGCAGAATATATCCTTTTTCAAGTCTTCCCGACATGCTCTCTGCGAACTCAAAGGTCACAGCTTCCCCTTTTTCAACAAGTCTTGCCGGTTCGTCCAGGAATATGACTGATTCCTCGTTGTAAAAATACTCAAAGAACGACTGTGTCCTGTCATAAAAATAATTCACATAGCTGTCAAGACCTACCGCTCCCTGAAAGCTTTCAAGGTTCTCCTTAAATTCATTGATTATACTGCGAAGCCTTGCAGCTTCTTCTATCTGCAGTTTATCCCGCAGCTTTTTATCATGTGCTTTTGCCTCTTTTTCAATAGAAAAAAGTCCCTGCCGCATGGTCTCTTCGTTCAGTACGATTTCAGCGGCAGGATAAATACTGACGGAAGAGATGCGTTCTATTGATCTCTGGTTCGTTATATCAAAGCTTCTGATGGAATCGATCTCATCTCCCCACAGTTCGATCCGGCAGGGAACCTCTTCTGTCAGCGGAAAGATATCAATGATGCCGCCCCTTACCGCAAAATCTCCGGGTGCTTCCACCTGAGCCTGTCTTTCATAACCAAGACAGGTCAGAGTCTGCTGGAACTTTATAGGGTTCAGCTCTTCCCCTTCCCGCAGATAGCTGATATTCTGTGCAATCAGCTCGGGCGCCAGTATCTTATCCATACCCGCTTCCAGACTGACAATAACAGTTACAGGCTGTCTCTCGATCAGCCTTTTAATGACCTTTAACCGCTGCTGGACAATGGCATGTCCATGAATATCTGCATTATAAAAAATGATGTCTTTTGCAGGGTACAGCATGACATCACGATCAAAAAGCTTGAAGTCCTCATACATTTCCTTCGCCTTTAACTCATTATAGGTAATGATGAGGCGAAAAGGATATTCGCTTGCCAGTGCGTACATCATGTGGCATTTCTGGGAATCGATACAACCGGACAGCAAAATAGGCGTCCGTCCTTCGTCAAATTCCTTTTTTGCTTTGCCAAATTCTCTGTACTCAAAAAGAGGTGCTGTGAACGCTTTCATCACGTATTCTCCTTCTTTTTACTGTTATGCTGGTTCATTGCTTTATCAATGCCCTGTGTTACAATTGTTTCACAGGCTGAAACTGTCTCCCTGATTGCTTCCTTCATGGCCTGCTGCTCATCTGCAGAAAATCTTCCGAGCACGTAATCAGCCAGATCCCAGTTCTTTGGTTTTTCTCCCACCCCGATACGGATTCTGATAAATTCATTGGTACCCAGATGCCTGATGATGTTCTTCAGACCGTTGTGCCCGCCGTCGCTTCCCTGTGCCCTGATGCGCAGCTGTCCGACCGGCAGATTGATGTCATCGCAGATCACAATAAGGTTGGATGCCGGAATCTTATAAAAATCAAGCATCGGCTGAACACTTTCGCCGCTCAGGTTCATGAATGTCTGCGGTTGTGAAAGTATGACCTTCTCCCCGCACATTTGTCCCATGCCCATAACAGCTTTATGTTTTTTGGTAGTTAATGATATTTTATGTGCGTCTGAAATTCCCGTAATGGCATCAAAACCGATATTGTGTCTGGTTGCCTGATACTCTCTGCTGGGATTTCCCAGTCCTACAAAGCAATACATATTCTTCCTTCCTGCAACGTGCGATTACCGCACATATGGTTTGCCACCACATCTGCGGTACTTATTTTGCACTATTGTAACATACACCGGCTTTGGTCTCAATCCCTTTTGCCTGAAACATCTCAGAAACCGTTACAAGCTGAAAACCCTCTTCTATCAGTTTTGGAACTATCGTTTTAACAGCATCAAGAGTTGACTGGTATATATCATGCATCAGGATGATATCTCCATCTTCACATTGTCCTATAATTCTTTTTTCAATAGAATCGGCATCCCTTGACAGCCAGTCCTGGGAGTCAACCGACCAGGTTATCATCGGAACAGATAGATTTGCTTCCATGGTTTCATCATGGGATCCATATGGCGGCCGAAGGTAAAGGCTGCCTTTTATACCAAATGAATTCAGCAATTCATTAATTGCATCCACTTCATCATGCAGCTCTTCCTTTGTCAGCCCTACCAAAGATGCATGACTTTCTGTATGATTCGCTATTTCAAAACCTTTTTCATATGCTTCCTGTATGGTCGATGTATATTTGTCAGCATTATATCCGACAACAAAAAAGGTTGCTCTAGCATCATTTTTCAGTAAGAACTCTATCAGCTCCTCAGTCACAGGAGGATAGGGGCCATCATCAAAGGTCAGTGCTATCATCGGCTTGTCTGGGTCTATATCACGCCCTGAAAGCATACCAAATTCAGGCTCTTCCTTTTCTGACGTCTCATTATCCGGATTCACTGCAATAGCTGTCTGTTCACTGATATCAGACTGTCCTTCTGAATTCATATCTGTCAGTACGGCTTCTGTATCCTCAGGCTGTTCTGACAGAGTGTCTGATGCTCCCTTACCTGCATTCTCATCCATGATGCTTTCATTATCTGATTCTTCTATATTATCAATGCCTGCATTTCCTGTTGCAGCATAGATTCCCGAGATTTCCATTGCTTTGATCATCCCCCACCTGTCACTGCGGCCAATGGTCAAAAGCATTGCCGATACAGTCAGACTAAACAGTATCCAGTTCTTCACTGCTTTTTTTCGTATCGTTTTCCCACTGTTTCTCAATTTTCTCCCTGTTCCTTCCAATACAGCTGTTCACTGCTTCTTTCTGACATTTAACACAATTGACGCAGCAAAGAAGAATCTTTGCTGCGTCGGAATGTGATCTCTTTTGCTTACATATCCTCTTTGTCTTCGGTTTCGCTTTCTAACATTGCTATCTCGTATTTTTCCAAAATGATACCCTGTATCTTATCACGTGTTTCGGAATTGATCGGATGTGCAATATCACGGTACTCACCATCACCGGTTTTTTTACTCGGCATTGCGATGAACAGACCCTTATCGCCTTCAATGACTTTGATGTCATGAACTACAAACTCATTATCCAGCGTGATAGAAACCAATGCCTTCATTTTTCCTTCTTTGGAAACCTTCCTTACCCTTACATCTGTAATCTGCATTCTTTCTGTCTCCCTTCTGCCCTGAGCGTGTTGCGACGCAGGTAGATCTGAAGAACATACTACTTGCGCCGGATTAGTGAACCTTACAAGCATCTTTCCTATAAAACATATCTTTCGTTCTTTTCTATCACTATCTTGGGGAAATTCGGCTCGCCAACATAAGTCGTATTTGCACAGATCGTGTCCCGACTCTCCACAATACAGTTTTCTATATAAGTATTATCCCCAATATGAACATCATTCAGTATAATTGAATTTTTAATAATGGAATTGTTACCGACATACACTTTCTTGAACAATATTGAATTTTCGACTGTTCCGTTGATAATACAGCCGCTCGCTATCAGACTGTTCTTAACGGTTACTCCCTGATTATACTTCGCAGGCGGTAAATCGTCAATCTTTGAATAAATATCAGGATACTCTGCAAAAAAGTAGTTGCGGATGGCAGGATTTAAAAAGTCCATATTGGTCTTATAATATGCTTCCACTGCACTGATATTTCTCCAGTAGCTTTCCATCTCATAAGCAAAAATACGTTTGCTCTCTTTGTTCCTGATCAGAATGTCAGCCACAAAATCATACTGCTCTGCTTCGGCGGCCTTTTCGATCATCTCGATCAGCTGTCTTCTGCGCATGATATAGATACCGGTGGAGATCAGGTTTGCGCTCTTGTTCTGTGGCTTCTCCTCAAACTCTGTGATCCTCAGATCCTCATCTGTCTGAATCACACCAAATCTTGAAATATCCATGGCAGCATCTGCTGTTTTACATACAATTGTAATGTCTGAATTCTTTTCGATATGGTATTCCAGTACCTTATTGAAATCCAGCTTATAAACTCCGTCGCCTGATGCAATGACTACATAAGGCTCATGACTGTTCTTTAAAAAGCTTATATTCTGGTATATGGCATCTGCTGTGCCTCTGTACCAGAAGCCATTATCAATGGTGATGGTCGGTGTAAAAACATATAATCCGCCCTGCTTACGTCCAAAATCCCACCATTTTGATGAACTTAGATGTTCATTTAAGGACCTTGAATTATACTGTGTCAGTACTGCAACCTTCTGTATGTGTGAATTCGACATGCTGCTCAGGACAAAGTCTATTGCCCGGTAACTGCATGCGATCGGCATCGCCGCGATGGCACGTTTGTTAGAAAGTTTCTGCATTTTGCTGCTGTTTCCGCCCGCTAGTATGATTCCTATCGCTCTCAATGCTCGTCACCTGCCTTTATCAGACTTTTACCGCCCGGTAATCTTCCATCTGCATAATCTTCTGCTGTCGTTATTCCGCCGATTACGGTATTCTTTCCAATGCTGATTCCATCCGGCACTACAGCCTTTTCACCGATTACGACCAGTCCGTTATTATAGATATGCGGATGTGTTTCGTTTGGCACTTCATCTCCGATGCCCACCTCACATCCTGCTCCGATAATACAGTCTTCGGCAAGAATAGCTTTATAGATCTTGGCATTCTTTCCGACGGTACAGCCTTTCATTAATATAGAGTCGCAGACCAGTGCGCCTTCTTCAATTGTAACGCCGGCTCCTACCACAGAGTTATAGACCTGTCCGTGAACCTCGGTGCCTTCCCCAATAATACAACGATTGATCAATGCATTCTCAGAAACATACTGCGGACGAATAACATCTGATCTGGTGTAGATCTTCCAGAATTCTTCGTACAGGTTAAAAACCGGGATCAGATCGATCAGCTCCATGTTCGCTTCCCAGTATGAAATCAGCGTCCCGACATCCTTCCAGTATCCCCGGTATTCGTAAGCATAGATCCTTTTTCCATTTTCATGGCAGTATGGAATGATGTGTTTTCCGAAATCACAGTTCTTCTGTTCTGATAAAGTTACCAGCGCTTCCTTTAGGACCTTCCAGTTAAAGATATAGATGCCCATGGAGGCCAGGTTACTGCGCGGATGTTCGGGCTTTTCTTCAAATTCGGTGATCCGTTTCTCCTCATCAGCTATGATCACACCAAAACGGGATGCTTCTTCCATAGGAACCCTGATCGTGGCAATGGAAATGTCTGAATCATTGGCTTTATGGAACTCGAGCATCGCCTCATAATCCATTTTATAGATATGGTCACCGCTCAGAATCAATACATACTCCGGATTATAGTATTCCATGTACTTCAGATTCTGATAGATGGCATTTGCCGTTCCGGTATACCACTCGGCATTTTTGCTTTTTTCATAAGGAGGAAGAATTGAAACACCACCTATATTCCGGTCCAGATCCCACGGGATACCTATCCCGATATGCGTATTCAGTTGTAGTGGCTGGTACTGGGTCAGAACACCGACAGTATCGACCCCGGAGTTAATGCAGTTGCTTAAGGGAAAATCAATGATTCTGTACTTCGCGCCGAACCCCACTGCCGGCTTAGCGACATTCGCCGTCAGGATACCAAGTCTTGAACCCTGACCGCCTGCCAGCAGCATAGCGATCATTTCTTTCTTTATCATGCCTTCACCTCATGTAAGATAATGTTAAATAAGAACTTTTCATAATGTTTAAAATCAAACACAGTATATCACAAATGAGTCTGAATTGGTAGTCATTTTAATAAATTTAAACTTCTTATCTGACTCAACAAAACAAAAACATTTCTTTTCGTGAAATCGTGCTGACGCCTTATGTTGAACTTTCCTATTGTATTTATTATCAAAAAAAGGTATGATAGCGGTGAAAACAGGATGTCCGTCTGCAGCATGCAGTTTTAAGCGGACTCAACCACTATAAAAAGACAGGATGGAACCTATATTATGTACCAGATTGACTATAAAAACCCGATAACCATTCATTTTATCGGAATCGGCGGTATCAGCATGAGTGGAATTGCTGAATTATTATTGAAGGAAGGATTCAGTGTCCGCGGTTCAGACGAAAAACACAGTTCCTTAACAAGCCACCTGGAATCCCTTGGCATAAAGGTCTTCTACGGAAACCGTGCTTCTAATATCGACAGTCATATTGATCTCATCGTCTATACAGCGGCAGTAAAATCAGATAATCCTGAATTTTCTGCTGCAGCAGCTTCCGGTATCCCGATGCTGACAAGAGCAGAGCTGCTTGGTCAGATCATGCTGCATTATAAGGATGCCATCGGCATCTCCGGCACACACGGCAAAACAACAACGACCTCCATGTTATCCCTGATCTTTCTGGAGGCCGCCTATGATCCTACCATTTTAGTCGGCGGTATACTTCCTACTATTTCAGGCAACCTTCATTACGGTAAGTCTGAATATTTTATTGTAGAGGCCTGTGAATATACCAACAGCTTTTTAAAATTCCATCCGGCGCACGAGATCATTCTGAATATTGATGCCGACCATCTTGACTTTTTCAAAGATCTGGATGATATAAGGAATTCCTTCCGCGAATTTGCCAGGCTGATTCCATCCGGGGGACTGCTCGTGCTGAACGGAGACATAGAGAACAAAGAAGCACTGTTTTATGACCTTCCCTGCCGTCCTGTGACATTTGGTGTTATGGAATCCTGCCATACTCCACTTGATCAGCTGGTCGGTGCGGCAATTGAAACACCGTATGATTTCACCGCTGCCGATATAAGCTATGACGAAAATGGTTTTCCTGATTTTTCTATATATAAAGAAGGTTCTTTTATCGGCAGGGTTCATCTGCAGGTCTGCGGTGTTCACAATATTGCCAATGCAGCGTCTGCCATTGCCATGGCATGTACCCTCGGCATCTCTCCTGATGCATGTGCAAGAGGCCTTGCCCGATTCACCGGCACCAAGCGGCGTTTCGAAAAAAAGGGCGAGCTTGCCGGCATTACGATCATGGACGATTATGCTCACCATCCGTCCGAGATCCGTGCAACGCTTTGCGCCGCCCGTTCTCTGAACAAGTCACGCATTATCTGCGTTTTTCAGCCGCATACATATTCAAGGACCAAAGCACTTCTCGCAGATTTTGCCGAAGCTCTGTCCATGGCAGACCTGGTCGTGCTGACTGACATCTATCCGGCACGCGAAATCGATCCGGGTGACATATCTTCCCAGGATCTGATGGCTCTTATTCAAAAAAAAGGTAAAGAAGTTTACCATTTTTCTGGATTTAACGAAATCGAAACATTTTTATTACAAAAATGTTACACCGGTGATTTGTTGATAACTATGGGCGCCGGAGATGTGTGTTTACTGGGTGAATCCCTACTTGGACTATAATTATCCACATCTTCCACAATTTTTTCGTAAAATTTTCGAAAGTTCGAAAACGTTATCCAGACTGGATCTTTTAAATTTATCCACACTATACACATTATCCACAAAACCGGAACGCTCCATCGTCTAGGACAAATGGCTGTTTGCAACCTGAAATTCATATGCTATAATTGGGCTTGTT
>QKDK01000327.1 GCA_003252135.1 Clostridia bacterium | reverse complement strand
ACATAAGGTATTGTAAAATTGTTTTTAATGTCCATGACTTACCTCCTGTGCTGTCAGCGGTTATGCTTCTACAGCTGCCTCTGTGACTAAATCAATTGCTTTCTGAACAGCGAGATCCATCTTCATCTGTTCTTTTTCTTTTTCTCCGATGATTTCTTTGATCTTTTCTACGTCCATCTTATATTCATCAGCCATCTTCTTGTATTCAGCTTCGATTTCATCATCTGAAGTAATAATTCCCTCTGCCTTTACAATTGCTTCAAGAACCAGACGGAACTGAATTCTCTTTAACGCCTGTGGCTGAAGTGTATCCATAAATTTGTTTGCAGTAAGGCCAGTGAACTGCATGTATTGTTCCATGCTAAGACCCTGCATCTGAAGTCTCTGTGCAAATTCTTCTGCCATCTGTCCCTTTGTCGTAGTAATCATAGCTTCAGGGATATCCATGGTCGCTGCTTCAATTACTTTATCCATAACTGCATCTTCTTTTTTTGTCTTTGCTTCTTTTTCTTTCTTTTCTACAAGACCTGACTTGATGTCTTCCTTGTATTCATCAAGTGTATCAAACTCTGATGCTTCCTGAGCGAATTCATCATCCAGCTCCGGAAGTTCTTTACATTTGATTCCTTTAACGGTTACTTTGAATAATGCCGGTTTTCCTGAAAGTTCTTCTGAATGATATTCTTCCGGGAAAGTTACATTGACTTCAACTTCTTCTCCAATGTTCTTGCCGATCAGTTGATCTTCGAATGTATCGATAAAGGAGTGGGAGCCGATGGTAAGTGCATGATCTTCACCCTTTCCGCCTTCAAATGCAACACCATCACAGAAACCTTCGTAATCAATAGTTGCAATATCACCGTTCTGTACAGGACGATCTTCCACAGTGAGCATTCTGGAGTTCTGCTCTCTGACTTTATCAAGCTCAGCTGCAATCTCTTCCTCCGTAACAACAATAACAGCTTTTTCAACTTCTACACCTTTATATGTTCCAAGCACAACCTCCGGCTTCACGGCAAATTCTGCTGTGAAAATAAAGGTCTTGCCTTTCTCTATCTGCTCAACATCGATTTCAGGACGTGATACAATGTCAAGTCCGCACTCCTGCGCTGCCTTCTCATATGCATCCGGAATGATTTCGTTTGCTGCATCTTCATAGAAAATACCAGCGCCATACATCTTCTCGATGATTGCTCTCGGTGCTTTTCCTTTACGGAAGCCCTGTACAGAAATCTTGCCCTTGTTCTTATGATATGCTTTTTCCATAGCTGCTTCAAATTCTTCAGCTGTTGCCTCTATGATCAGCTTTTTCATGTTTTTCTTTTCTAAGTCTTCTACCTTAAAACTCATGTAATAAATCCTCCTTAAATTAAATCCACCTAATTCTAGTTCATCTGGCTCAAAAATGCAATTCAAATTATTATAACACGCATGAATGCTAATTTCCATACCTTTTTACATACATTTTTCGGCCTGTTCTGTATTATAATTTATCCAAAATGTGATATTTTTCAGAAAAAACCTTGTGTTTTCCTTATATTCCCACATTACTCCACGCTATGTCCTTTTGCAATCATCGCGTCAATTACCTTATTCACATAAGTCGCACAGAGTTCATTGGTTTCTGCCTCTGCCATGACTCGGATTAGCGGTTCTGTTCCGCTTTCCCGGACAAGCAGTCTTCCATTGTCACCGATAGCATCTTCCACTTCTTTGATCGCCGCCATGACATCTATATCATTCCTTGCTTCTGCCTTGCTTTTTACGCGCAGATTTTTGAGAAGCTGAGGATACACCTGCATCTCTTCAAATAACTTAGAAATCGGCTGCTTCTTTTCAAGCATAACTTCCATTAACTTTAAAGAAGTCAGGATCCCGTCACCGGTCACAGCATGCTTACTGAATATGATATGTCCGGATTGTTCTCCGCCAAGGCAGTGTCCGTTTGCCATCATATTTTCTGTTACATACTTGTCACCGACTGCGGTCTGCACCAGTGCGATATCTTCTTTCTCCAGCGATTTTTTCAGACCGAGGTTTGACATGACAGTCGCAACGACTGTGTTATTGGCCAGTTCCCCTTTATGTTTCTGATATACACCGCAGATATACATGATGCCGTCCCCGTCGATCATGTTGCCCTTTTCATCGACTGCCAAACATCTGTCTGCATCACCGTCATAAGCAAATCCGATGTCAAGGTTATTCTCGACGACGAGCTTTTGCAGCTGTTCCATATGAGTGGAGCCGCATTCTTTGTTTATATTCAGTCCGTTTGGCTCACTGCTTATACAGAATGTCCGTGCTCCCAGTGCATCAAATACTCCTTTTGCTACTGTTGTTGCAGACCCGTTCGCTAGATCAAGACCGATTCGTATATCTTTAAAGGAGTGTGTTACAAGAGAAATCAGGTAACCGATGTACCGATGTCTTCCCTGCCAGTAATCGACCGTTCTACCTATCTCATCACGCTTTGCAAGCGGAATGGAGGTCCGATCACTGTCAAGATAGGCTTCTATTCTTTCTTCAATTTCTGCTTCCAGCTTATATCCATTACCGTTGATTACTTTAATTCCGTTATCAAAAAAAGGATTATGACTGGCAGATATCATAATACCGCAGTCAAATTCTTCGCTTCTCACCACATAGGATACACTTGGTGTTGTCGTTACATGCAGCAGATAGGCATCTGCTCCGCTTGCCGTCAGTCCTGCTGCCAGCGCATATTCGAACATATAACTGGATCTTCGTGTATCTTTTCCTATTATTACTTTTGCTTTATGTTCCTGTCCGTAATACCATCCTAAATATCTTCCGACTGCAAATGCATGCTCCACCGTCAGGTCAACATTTGCTTCTCCGCGGAACCCGTCTGTTCCAAAGTATTTACCCATAGTTATCCTCGTTCCTGCTGAAGTTTACACTTAATTGTGTACGTTTAACAGATTAATTTTAACACATCTGGATGATTCTGCAAGCGGTATTTTAAGGTGGAATATGCAGTGAGGTTGCTAATATTCATGCGCATATATGCATTTGAAGTATATTTTCTAATATATTCCGCGAGGGTTGTATATTGTCCAATTTTCATAATGCATATCAGTAAAATGAATATAAATTGAACTTTTATCGTTTTTACGTACATTTTATTGATTATCTCACAAAACGCAACTCCCCATCTTGTATAAACCTGATGCAAGGGTTATAATATTTTATAGCAATAGTACAAGTCTTTGTATTATTACGCTGTTGATAATGGAAGGAGAAGTAATTATATGAAAAGTATCAGGGCAAAGATCGTGATCATAGTCTGCAGCATACTTGCTGCGGTAATACTCGTTTTAGGTTATCTTTCTATCAGTATTTCTGATAATCTGATAACAAAAAGTATGAATGAAGAACTGCAGATTATCGCTGAGCAAAGCATAAAGTCGGTGAATCAGTCCCTTGAGAAAGAGTGGAACACACTTGAAGTTATTGCTGCCAATGAAGTAATAAGCAATCCGGCATATTCCAATGCCGAAAAGTGGGCATATCTGGTTTCTGAATCAAATCGAATCGGAGAGGGTACAATTGCGATTGCATTTTCCGACGGAACTGCTCTTGTCGGAGACGGTACAGTAACTGTCAATATTTCAGAGCGTTCTTATTTTAAAGAGGCAATCTCCGGTCAGTTTTCTGTTTCTGACCCGTTGGAAGACAAGACGCGACCAGGAACAGTAATTACCATCTATGCTGTCCCAATATACTGGGAAGGAGAAATAGTCGGCATAATCTTTAAAGCCGGAGACGGGAACAGTTTAAGTAATCTGACTGACGAAATTACCTTGGGAGATACAGGAACTGCATATATGATCAACGGTGAAGGCACAATTATAGCGCATTCGAACAGAGATCTTGTTCTTACCATGGATAATGTTTCACAGTCGCATGCGAATGACTCAGAATTTGCTGACATGATCCGCGTTCAGCAGGAAATGTTCAAGAACGGAACCGGATATGGATTGTATACATATAATAACGTAGTAAAGCGTGTAGGTTATTCGAAAGTTCCAGGAAAAGACTGGTATCTCGTAGTAACAATTGAAGAAAAAGAAATCATGAGTCCGGTAACCAAAATGACAAACGCAATTATCATTGTTGCTGTTATCTG
>QKDK01000319.1 GCA_003252135.1 Clostridia bacterium | reverse complement strand
AGGGCATTTATAAAATCAATTGAACAGGGAAATAAAAAGAGGGATATCATTGGTTCAATTATTGATATGGTACATTCACTTGGCATTAAAGCCGTGGCAGAAGGAGTTGAGAATACAAATCAGCTGGAGTACCTTGATAACGGAGGGTGTGATATGCTTCAGGGCTTTCTTATGGGAGTACCGATGGAGGAAGCGCTGCTTGAAGGTGTATTGAACCCATTGCAGGAATATGTAACAAATATGAAAATGACAGGAATGCAAAAAAAATAAAAAGTAATATATGAAGTAATATATGAATAGGTAAATATACTATTGACTTAGAGTTGACTCCAGATGTTATAATCAGCCAAACGACTAGGAGGATGAGCTATGGACAATGTTTTTTTCAGTAACATTAAGAAAAATTTTGGGTTTGGATGTATGCGCCTGCCGATGAATGGCGAACAGGTCAATTATGAAGAGACTTGTAAGATGGTTGATGCCTTTATGGAAAATGGCTTTAACTATTTTGACACAGCACATGGTTATATTGGCGGGAAAAGCGAGACAGCGATCAGAGAATGTCTGGTAAAACGCTACAACAGAGAAGAATTTATTCTGACTGATAAGCTGACTGATAATTTTTTCACGAAAGAAGAGGATATCGTTCCGTTTTTTGAAAGTCAGCTGAAAGCCTGCGGTACGGAATATTTTGATTTTTATCTGATGCATGCCCAGAATAAAGAATATTTTGAAAAGTTCAAAAAGTGCCGGGCATATGAAACAGCATTTTTGTTGAAGGATTCAGGAAAGATCAGGCATGTTGGCATCTCGTTTCATGACAAGGCAGAAGTGCTTGACCAGATTTTAACCGAATATCCTCAGATTGAAGTGGTTCAAATACAGTTTAATTATATCGATTATGAGGATGCAGGGATCGAGGGAAGAAAATGCTACGAAGTCTGTGAAAAGCACGGTAAACCGGTAATCATTATGGAACCGGTCAAAGGCGGCAGTCTGATCAATCTTCCTGAGAAGGCACAGAAGATCTTTGATGACCTCAACAGAGGCAGTAATGCGAGATACGCCATCCTGTTCACCGCAGGTTTTAAGAATGTCATGATGGTTCTTTCAGGGATGAGCAATATGGCACAGATGGAGGATAATATCAGCTTTATGAAAGATCATCAACCACTGGATGAAACAGAGCTCGATGCAATTAAAAAAGTCTGTGAGATCTTTAAAGAACAGGAACTGATACCTTGTACTGCCTGCCGGTATTGTGTTGATGGTTGTCCAAAGAGCATTGCCATTCCGGATTTATTTGCAGATATGAATGCGAAGAAAGCATATCAGGACTGGAACAGTAACTGGTATTATATGATTCATACACAGAACAGAGGAAAGGCTTCAGACTGTATTAAATGCGGAAAATGTGAAAAGATCTGTCCGCAGCATTTACACATCATACAGCTGCTTGAGGATACTGCAAAGATTTTTGAAAAATAATAACTAAATGCAAAAGAATAGTGCGTCATCAGGCGCACTATATCTTTATTCCAGTTCATTCTTTAATTTGTTATATTCTGTATTCATATTCTTGAAAAGGGTTTCATCTCCATAGCCGGTATCTGGGTGAAAAGCCTTTACCAGCATTTTATAGCGCTTTTCAAGATCATCTTTGTTCTTGCACCCAAGAAAATATCCTTCTGCAGCATCTGCGGACATTTTCTGGTTATCTGTTGTTTTCTGCTGACTTTGATTATCTTTATATTTAGAATTATTGCTGTTCTTATTTTCATCTGTCTGGGTTTTCTTACCTTTGTCCTGCAGGCTGCTTCGTAATCTGGTCATGAATTTAAGGCTTTTACTAAGTTCAGCGATCTGTCTGACCAGTACTGCACGAATTTCCTTACATGGTTTTGTTTTCCTGTTGCTGACATAATCCCGAAGCTGCTCGATGTTCTGCATACATAAATCACTGATGGCAACAAATCTGCTGTTCTCTTCTTCTATCAGGTGCAAACTCTTACTGTCTTTATTAAAAACAGCACTGTATATTGCACCAGCTTTCTGGATATTGAATTGTGAAATTGTTTCATTATACTTATCGATCAGTTCAGATAAGTATTGTTTCTCCTGAATAAGGCTTTTTTTACCTGGTTTCTTGGCAAGCGAATAGATGATTAAGATCAGACACCACAGAATGCCGAAAATGATCAGGAGCGGTATCACTTGTATATGTAATGATGGCATTTTTTTATCTCCGTTTTTGCAGATCCAATGCATGGAAGCACCGTGAACAATGTGACAGCAGCAAGGATCATTGTATATGTTTTATTTTGATTTATCAGCTATTCAGTATATGCCCAAGCAGCAATATTTGCAATACCTGTTTTTAAAATTCGAAGTTCTATGCTTTTTCCTTACTCATTGGGGATCGGTGATTACGGAGAATTTAGGTAGATTTCGGTGAATTTTAGGGCTTGACTTTGAGCTGACTCAAAGGTGTAATATAAGCATCAATCATACATGATCATGAAGTAAGCACGGAAAATTGCAAAATGAATGGAGAAAAGTTACAGAATGAGTAAAAAAAGAATAGTGATGGTTACGCTGGCTCTGCTGATGTCCAATGCAATGGCAGGACTTGACGGAACAATTGTGAATACTGCGCTTCCTGCAATCGTCAGCGATCTGCAGGGCATTCAGTACATGGGATGGATCGTTGCTGTATTTTTGCTGGGAATGGCAGTTGCAACACCAATCTGGAGCAAAGCAGGTGAACATATCGGTAACAAGAGAGCGTATCAGATTGCAACGGTTGTCTTTGCTTTAGGAGCTTTTTTTCAGGCAGTCTCAGGAAATATAGTCTTGTTCCTGATAGCAAGAGCAGCCATGGGTATCGGAGCAGGCGGAATGAATACCATACCGTTCATCATTTATGTCGATCTGTATAAAGATCCTATGAAGCGCTCCAAGATCGTCGGATATGCCACTGCGAGTTTTAGTGCCGCATCCATTGTCGGTCCGCTTGTTGGAGGATGGATCGTGGATTCCTTTAGCTGGAACTGGGTATTCTATATTAATATTCCGATAGCTCTGCTTTCTGTTATATGTGTACAGGTATTTTTTCTTGAATCAGAGAAATCAAAGACAGCAAAGAAAATTGATGTTCTGGGAGCAGCAGTGATGGTCATTGCCCTTGTCATGATTCTGACTGGAATCCAGTCTTTAGACATTCTGCCGCTGGCAGCTGTCATTGCTCTGGTTGCTTTTGGTGGTTTTATGCTTGTGGTATTGTTTCAAATTGAGGGAAGAGCAGAAGACCCTATCATCCCCAGACGATTGTTTAAAAACATACCGTTAGTTGCAGATTTTATGCTGTTTGCACTGTTATGGGGCGCATTTGTTGCTTTTAACATATATGTTCCGATGTGGGCGCAGGGCATTCTGGGATTCAGTGCTCTGATAGGCGGTTCAACACAGATTCCAGGTGCCTTTACGAATTTTGCCGGTTCGATGAATGGAGCGTTGATTCAGACAAAAATAGGAAAGTATCGAGCCGTTTTAGCTGGAACGTTAGCATTTGTCGCTGCGTTTTTAATTCTTGTACTGGCAGGCTGGCAGACCCATCTTTATATTCTTATGCTGGCAGGAGCACTTGAGGGCGTGGGACTTGGTATCTGTTTTAATGTTTTACAGATCAGTGTACAGGAAGATGCAGACAGACAGGATGTTCCGATCGCCACCTCCTTTGCCTATCTGCTTCGGATTCTCAGCCAGACCTTTATGTCTGCCATTTATGGTGTCATTCTGAGCCATACAATAACAGAAGGCATTATAGAATCTAAAGGGAGCATAACTATCGGGATGATGAATGAAATCAGTGAAGCAAAGAGTACGGGCAGCATTCCGTCAGATATACTGGATGATATGAGAGAAATTTTGTTCCAGGGTATTCACAGAATTATGACCGTTGCTTTCTGCATACTGCTTGCCGCAGTAATCTTTAATCTATGGGTGCAAAGAAGAAGCGGTGCGCAAAAGGACAGAACGAAAAGAAAAGAATGATAAAGGCAGTATGAAATATTTTCTATGCTAAGATAAAATGTAAATGATAAAAATATATAATATGATGATGACAGGGTCGAATAGTCCTATATCAGCTATAGCAAGGTCAATTAGCACAAAGTAT
>QKDK01000332.1 GCA_003252135.1 Clostridia bacterium | reverse complement strand
GTTGTTCCGCCCTCACATAGATAATAAGTCTTTTTTCATAAAAGAAACTGTCACTTCATAATCCTTTCCAGGGTTTTGATATCTGACCAGAACCGATCGTCTGGTCTGGCTGTAATACCAGCCGCTTTCTGCTTCTTCATATTTCTTACGGTGCAGAAAATGTGTAAGCTCCTTATTGCCAAGCCTGACCCAATATGGTGCACCCTCCTCATGTATCATATCGAGCTCTATATGTTCGACTGCTGTTTTATATGATCCCTGCAAAGTAAAACTAAGCTTCGTAACTTTATCTGCTGCAGGTGCTTGGGCAGATGCAGATGCTGGTGACTGTGCAACTGATTTCATGACTATCTCAGTTCGAAGGAATATGCCCTTTTTATAATCCATGGTGTTACCGTCATCTTCATAAAGAGAAAAGCTGCCGTCTCTGTCAGGCGCACACAGAATACGAATGGCAGTTACCTGATCTGTTGCAAGATTCCTGACCGTATTGACCGCCATGGGAATTATGGCTCCGGATCTGATAAAAAGCGGAATGCATGCAAGTGTTACAGGTACTGCAATCATCTGACCTCCCTTATATCTCCTGCGGGTGTCATAATCATAAAAATCCTGACCTTTTGGCAGATATACTGTTCTGTAAGCTGCACCTTTTTCCACAACATTTGCCACGAGGAGCCCTTCACCGAACATAAAGTCCACACCTTCCTGATAACATGCAGTATCTTCCTGAAAGGCCATCACCATCGGCTGTACAATCGGAACACCTGTCCTGGCTGCCTGTTCCATCAGGGAATAAAGATACGGAATGAACTGATAACGAAGTTCTATGGCCTCCCGAATCAGGTACTTACCATTACCATACATCCAGGGCTCCGTGACCGTATTATCAGTATTCATAGAATGAATGGAGAATCTTGGCTGAAATATACCGTTCTGCACCCAACGTACGAACAATTCTTCCTCCGGTGCAGGGCCGTAGAATCCGCCGATGTCGCACCCATAATTGGTAACACCCGAAAGACTCATCCCAAGAATGGTGGCAATGTTACATTGCAGGGAATCCCAGCTTGTTGTATTGTCTCCCGCCCAGGTCTGAGCATATCGCTGTATCCCGGCATGACCGGAGCGGCATATTATATAAGGTCTTACATTTTCATCAGCTTCCCTAACTGCTTCATATGCGGCCATGCTCATCAGATTGCTCATGACTGAGCTTAACTGCCCGATACAGGATCCTTTCCCTTCGAATGATACCTTTGCTTCTTTATCATATAATCCGTCGTATTCACAGTTATCATTCCAGATGGATGTCACCCCGAATGCAAGAAGATTATCCTTTAAATACTGCTTCCAGATATCTCTTGAAGCTTTGCTGGTAAAATCCACATAATTCCCCATACCTCCCCACCAGAGTCCTTTGGCCGCTTCTTTCCCCTTCCTGTCCAGAATGAACAGGTTTTGTTTTCGCATTGCTTCGTTCAGCGGATGTTCCAGTAAAAACCCAGGTTTGACATTTGGTGAAATCACGATTCCTTTATCTTTCATTTTTTGGATAAATGCTGCCGGATCTTTAAATTTATCGTAATTCCATGTAAATGTACAGCGCTTCCATCCATTTTCTGTTTCTATTTCACAGTACCCTGAGGAAAGATGAAAACCGTCGATCGGTATTCCTTCCTCTATAGCAGTATCAGCAAATTCCAGAATTGCTTCGTCTGCATCAACGGACAGCTCCGGATAATACATGGATGATCCCTGATAACCAAGAGCAGTCTTTGGCAGCATGACAGATTTTCCGGTCAGATCAGTATACCTCTCTATGATCTCTTTTAAGGACGGTCCTGCAATCAGAAACAAATCGATATCACCTCCGTCCGAGCGATATACAGAATGGTGCCTGCTGTAATTGCTATGCGTCCTTCCCATATTGAAATCACATGCAAAGGTCCCGTGATAAAAATATCCGACTGCCTTTTTCGTTCGGTCGTTTATCTTGCTGTAGAATGGAATATGCTTATACAAAGCATCTGTCTCCTTTGAATCATATCCCATACTGTCTCCCGGTGAAGTTATAAGAAATTTATTCTTTTTATCCAGCTCTCCCGTACGTTCTCCAAAGCCGTAGAAGTGATCGCCCGCCTCTATGACACCAGAATGGAGCCTTCTATCATTCATGTCGCACTGCCATCCGGTATAGGGCAGATCTTCATGGAGCAGCGTTCCTTCTGCATCATATATAAGCAGCTGGAACGGACGTTTTCTGATCTCCACAGTCAGCTGACTTCCCTGCAGAAGTATCCTGTCCTTTACTTCTGATACTATTGCACCGGCTGCCTTGATTCGATGTCTTTCTTCTTTAAAAACCTCATCCATACGGTCTGCCCATGCTGTCATGATGAGAGAATAAGACTCTTCTGTAAAATCGCCCTGAAAACCGGCACGTATTCTGATGATATAATCAGTTAAAAATATGATTCTAAATTCCGCTGCATCGGTCCTGACTAAAAATAAGTTCTCCTGTTTTTGTATGCCCAGACATTCCTGACATAACCTCATTGCTCATTCCTCCCATGATAATGTCAATATGCGCAAATTGTGTGTGAATTAGAAACTCTTATATATTGAAATTGAAGCTATAAGTCATTTGTCTTGTACAAATTTACACTTTCCTTTTGAAAAAGTATTTCGTCTCCATCTCATACTCAATATAAAAAATCATAGCAATATTGGTATGGCAAAACCAGTCAAATATTGCTATGATAGTATTAGTATTTTACATATCTTGCTATCTGTATAATAGAATTATAAACAAATCTTCAAAGAATCAAAAACGGAGGTGCATTTTATGCTGGATCGTGCAGGAATTCTCATCAGTCAGGGTCATTCAATCGCTTGTGAGCGTGTAGAAGGAGTCAATGATAACATGTCCCGTTCACACTATCATGACTATTATGAAATTTATTTTCTTGAGCGTGAAAAGCGGTGCCATATCATGAATAATGAAATATATGAAATGAATGCCGGTGAGCTGATGCTTTTTGCTCCATATGTCATGCATCATTCGTATTCAAGCAAGGACGTGCCATTTAAAAGAATCGTCCTGTATTTTAATGAGGATTCCATCTATGGTGATTCTCTGAAAGATATGCTGAAGAATAAAAGCGGGCTTTACCGTCCCAATGCAAAGACTGTAACGATCCTGCATAATTACTTAAAAGAGCTATTACGCGAACAGCAGACAGAAGGACCGCTTCACGAAGCATCCATGCATTCTCTGCTCAACTGTCTGCTCATCACGATCATGCGAAGTGTCACTTTATCCGAAAAACCGGAGAACAAGAACAGAATTGCTAAAATAATCGATTATCTTGAACAGAATTACATGAAAGAGATTCATCTGTCCGACCTTACCTCACGCTTCTATATCAGTGAATTCTATCTTTGCCGTGAATTTAAAAAATATACGAACCGCACGATCGTTCAGTATATCAATGCGACCAGAATATTGAATGCACAAAGGCAGATCATGGAAACAGACTATAATCTCACCACCATTGCATCGAATATGGGCTTTTCTTCTCTGACACACTTTAACCGTATCTTCAAAGGAGTGACCAAAATGTCGCCCTCTGAGTTTTGTAAAACAGTAAAATGAACCGGCAGCAGATTCCATGCCATGACCAGAACCTTCTCCGCTCATCAGTGTGTTATACCCATTTTCTTTATAAACATCCAATAACAAGTCTGTATAACTGTTCAGTTAAACCTCTTCGTTTACATATTCCATCAGGTCATCAAATATAGCCCGATATCCCTCCGCGAACATATGCATACCTTCGATCGTGTATTCTTTTTTCAGATTTCCGGTTTCATCCTTCAAATTTTTATTAACATCAATGTATGTATGAGAAAGACGTTCTGCCATTAGTTTCACCTGATCATTCACTTTATTTATTACTGTATTCGTTCTGACCTTTAGCGCTGCTTTCATAAATTCATTTCCAAAATCATCAGTCTCATTCACCGGATAATATGCCATCACATAGATTTTTGCATCAGGCAGTTTTTGTCTGATTTCTTTTAAAATATTTTCATACCGTAAAATCAGGGATTCCACGGTAAAATCAGGAAGATTAATATCATTGGTTCCGATATTTATGAATATTTTTGAAGGCATGACATCATAA
>QKDK01000209.1 GCA_003252135.1 Clostridia bacterium | reverse complement strand
AAGCAAAAGGACATCACAAGTTCAGTATCAGGGAGGCGGTGATGGAATGTCAATAGCATCCGCGGGCCGCATCAGAGTGGATATGTGTTCCAGCCTGGTCTGTCTGGATGCCAGCAGTGAATATGAGATGTCAGGGAGAGTATTTCATCTGTATCTTGAGGAAAAGGATACTTTTCCGAGAACAGGCAATGCCATGGGACAGATGAAGGGAAGAGTCTACAGGAGCTTTCTTGAACTGGTCGATGTGCTTGATGAGATTTATGACCGGCTTGATTATCCGCAGAACAGTGTTGAGTACAGGAAATTCACAGAAGGTCAGGAAAAGGATCTTCTGAGAGAGAATGTTGAAGAGAACAGCAGTCTTTCCGGCCTGGAAGCAACATTTCTTGTCAGGGTGCTGTTTCGGCAGAACGCCAGCTGGCAGGGAAGCGTACAGTGGATGGAAAAAAATCAAACGGAAAATTTCAGAAGTGTTATGGAATTTATGAAACTGATCAGAAGCACGACAAAGAATACGCATCAGCTTCATGATTCACAGGAAAGCAATTCGCTGCAAAAAATCCAAAAGGCAATATAAGGGACAGGACATTATATGTACTAGTCAGGCAGACAACGTACAGAGGGTTAACCACATTCCCTGAAAAAATGAGGCTGAAAATAGGGAGCTTGCCTCGTATGAAATGCAAGTGAACTTAAAAACTATTTTTAGAAAAGGAGACATGTATGAAGGGACGTAAAAAAGAGTTTATGGCATCTATGCTGAGTCTGGTAATGATATTTTCCATGATCTTTGGCAGTATGACGAATGCAGTTACCGCAAAAGCAAACGGAGATTGCCTGCCAGGAGAATGGAATCCGGTAATCTGTGCCAGCAAGACAGCAGTATGGAATAACACAAGCCATACTGTTGATATAACCATTGAATTCAAGATCAGCCAGTGCTATATCGATCTGGAAGATGTGATTCCGGCCTATTTAAAGCTTGATGCGGCTTCCTTTACATTTAAAGAGAAAGTATATTACGGCTATTTTGGCAGCTGGAACAAAGTGAATTCAAACAAATATGATGCAGTGCTGAGCGATAACGGTGTAAGTGTTGTATCGGACAACAAGATGTCTGGCGAGTTTCAGATCAAGTTCAAACTGAATATTAATGCAACGGCAGAAAGTATCGCACTGGCGTCAACAGGAGGATTTGATGTAAGCAATAAATACATTGAAGGTGTGAAGACGAATGTAAGCGCAGTATTGATATGTGATGAAAAAAGACCTGAAACAGAAATTAATGTGATGGGAATTGGATTACCTGCTCCGTTACCTGACAAACATTATGTATATATATTTGAGGTTCCAAAAGTAAATATACCGGCATATTCCTATACCGTTGAATCTGCCTTTGAAGAATACGGTGATGATGAAGCAGAGCCGGTACAGGCAGACATCAGCGGTCTGCAGTTCATGTGGCTGCCGCTTGAGTTTACTTTAGGTTCCTTCCTTCATTATGAAGCACCTGAGGTTACCGTACAGAATGATGTGCCGCCGACTGTTCTGACTCCTGATACTAATGTATACTCTTATATGAATGCTGAAAAATATGCCAATGTACTGGTTCATGCGTGGTATGGACTTGTTGAGGTGGATTACACATTTTCAACATTCAATAACGGTAATACAGGAGACACAGCAGAGATCAGCCACGGAACAGTTAAGTACAGTTATGATGCTGAGGTTCCGGATGCACCGGATGCAATTGCTGTTTCGGGTGCGGTATTCAGCGGTTTTATTACAGATGCATGGCCGTCAGAAGATCCGGTGAAGCTATATGCGGATACTGATTTCGTACTAGGATATGATTATGACATAACCTATAATGTCACCTATATGCTGGTTTCGGTAATTGACGGTGTTGGAAGCAGTACAAATGTAGGAAATGAAGTTGTTGTCAGCGGATCGGCTCTTGCAAGCATACCGCCTGTTGAGATACCGCCGGAATTCCTGACTGCCAAATATGTTACGAATCTGAGTGCAGAATGGGATCCGGATGCAACACTGCCGATAATCACTGATATTACATTCACAAAATACCTTACGGTCATTACTAAGAAATTCGATGTAAGATTTTATGATGCTTATGGTGCACAGATGGGAACAACACAGGAGGTCATTTACGGAGAGGCTGCGGTTGCACCGTCACCTGTACCGGAAAAGGCTTCGGTAACAAGCGGAAATATAAGAACCGACTATACTTTTGCCGGTTGGGACAAGGCGTTTAATGTCGTCACAGAGGAACTGGATATTTATCCTGTTTATACCGCAGAAAGAGTAGTTCTGTATGTTACTCCTGTTCCTACAGCAGTTCCTACAGCAGTTCCGACAGCAACACCGGAACCGACCGCAGAACCGACTGCAGAGCCTACACCGACTGTCGTAATCGAAGAGATTGGAACGCCGGAGAGTGCAGTAACACCTGAACCGACAGCAACGCTGGCTCCGACTGCTACACCTGTTCCGACACAGGTACCTGAGATTGTCATAGAAGAAGAGGGAATTGCAGAAGCAGGAGCAGATGTACTGCCGCAGACTGGAACATCATCTGTGATGATACTCTACATGCTGGGCGCAGCAATAACATTATCGGGTGTTCTGATTTTAAGAAAAACACGAAAAGATGAACCGGAGAAGTAAAATTTGATTTACCTGTTAAGGGATGCGGATCTGGGTAGAAAGTGAACGAATAACGAATAAGGAGAGCTGGCCGTTAATGGCTGACTCTCCTTTTCGCACCTGAAAGCTATTTGTATATCCGAAAGGTCATTTCAGCTTCCTGTAAAGATAATCTGCGCAGATAATATCCTCTGCCGCAATGCCAAGAGAGTCAAATATGGTTATCTGTTCATCGTTCTCTCTTGCGGGTGCAGTGCCGTTTTGCACTTCTCCGATGCTGCCTGCAATATGGTCTTCTGTAATCAGTCCTTCACTGAGCGGAATCAGATATTCGCCGCTTTCCGCTTTGCAGGCTTCTCGCTGATCGACATACAGTCTTGCTCTTGAAACCAGAAGGGAATCTACTTCTCTGCTGATCGGACTGCAGGTGCCGACTGCATTGATGTGAGTGCCGGGACGGATGAAATCCGCTTCGATGATCGGATCCCTTGTTCTGCATACACTGCAGACGATGTCTGCATTCTGTACTGCTTCTTTGACACTTTCACATAAAATAAAGGTGCAGGGATATTCAGGAGCCATTTCGGTGATAAATTTCCTTGCATTCTCGATATGATAGCTCCAGACAAAAACTTCGGTAATTGGACGGACACAGGTCATGGCTGCCAGATGAGATTTTGCCTGAGCACCGGAGCCCAGAATAGCAAGCTTAGTGCTGTCCTTTCTGGCTAAAAGATCAGTGGCAGCTGCGCTGGCTGCTCCTGTACGAATTTCGGTAATGGTACTGGCATCTGCCATGGCGACAGGAGCGCCATGCTCTGCTTCGAACAGCATGACATACCCCTGATGTGACGGATGCCCGTTTTTTGAGTTTCCGGGGTATACCGAGAGGATCTTTGCTCCGAAACTTTTACTGTCATCCAGATAGCACGGCATAAAGGCTATCGCGCCAAGCGGCAGGCTCATGCCGGTTCTTACGATCTGCCGGGTGAGGCCTTTCTCCATATCGGAAAAAGCTTTTTTCATCAGTTCAATACAAACGGGGTAGGTCAGATGTTCTGTAATTTCTTTTTTTTCAAAGATCAGCATGCAGGAATCCTTTCATGGTCAGGTAATGTGTAATCATGTCTACACACAGGTCTTGGCCGATTTTCTCACTGTTCAGTGTCATGTCATAATTTATGGGCGCTCTCCAGTGGTGACCGCCGGTGTAGAACTTATAATAATCAGAGCGATATTTATCGGTCTTTGTTATCATTTTATCTGCCTGACGCACAGTAAGTGACGGCTGCTTTGCCAGAACGCGATTGATGCAGTAATCTCTGGAAGCTTCTATATATATGCTTATAACATTGGGCCGGTCCTTTAAGATATAATCTGCGCACTTGCCGACAATCACACAGGACTCGCTGTCTGCCAGCCCGCGTATGATCTCTGCCTGAAGCTCAAAGATCCGCTGGTCCGACTCGAATTTTTTTTCTACAGGCAGGATGTTCATGGTATGCGGCAGTTTCCTTAATGCTTCGCCAAAAATACCTCCGTGCAGCCTTTCGTCGGCATCATTAACAAGATGTTCATTAAT
>QKDK01000042.1 GCA_003252135.1 Clostridia bacterium | reverse complement strand
GGCAAAGGAAGTCGGCGAATATGGCATCACGGTAAATCAGGTGGCTCCCGGCTGGGTAGTTACGGAAAGGGACAGGCAGAATAAAAGCGAAGTCCAGCAGGATTATGATAAACTGGTTCCTTTAAAGCACCGCGGAGAAGATCAGGATATCGCAAATGCAATAGCTTTTCTGGCATCTGGACTTGCTTCCTTTATTACAGGAATCTATCTGCCGGTGACCGGAGGCCGGGTGATGCCTGGAATCTGAAGTGGAGGATACCTGAAATTTGAAGTAGCTGATGCCTGGAATCTGAAGTAGCTGATACCTGGAATTTGAAGTAGCTGATGCCGGGCATATGTGTCTTGCCATATATAGTATGCAATATTGCCACAAGACAGATGAGCAGGCAAAAACAATTCTGAAAAAATCTGATTTTAACAGATTACGTCTTGATTTATACCACATGTTGATGTAAAATTTTCTTTGTACACTAAATATAGGCAAATGATAGTTGCATTCTGATTAGTGATAACGAACAAAGCGTATACAAAGGAGAGTATTCAATGCAGATTGAAGATTGGTTAGGCAGTGAAAATCAACTGGGTATGGACATCTGGAAGAACAAATACTGCTATGATAACGAGACATTTGATGGCTGGCTGGAGCGTGTCAGTGCTGGAAATAAAGATGTTGCAAAGATGGTAACGGAAAAGAAGTTTTTGTTCGGCGGACGCATTCTTGCAAACAGAGGGCTGGAAAACAGAGGGCTGGAAAACAGAGGGAGAAAAATAACGCTGTCAAACTGTTATGTACTGACCCCGCCGGAGGACAATCTGGAAGATATTTTCGAATGTGCTAAAAAGCTGGCTCGCACTTACAGTTACGGCGGAGGCTGTGGTGTTGATGTGTCAAACTTAAGTCCCTGCGGTGCAAAGATCAATAATGCGGCAAAGTATACCAGCGGCGCAGTTTCCTTTATTGATCTGTATGCCATAACGACCGGACTGATCGGTCAGAACGGAAGGCGCGGTGCATTGATGATATCAATGGACTGTTCCCATCCGGATGTGGAACAATTCATCAAGATTAAAACTGACCTGAACAAGGTGACGAAAGCGAATCTTTCTGTCCGTATACATGATGACTTTATGAAAGCTGTAAAAGAGGGTACTTCCTATCCTCTTACCTATACAAGAAAAGAGACCAAAGAAGTCATTATTAAGGAAGTCGATGCTAAGGAGCTGTTTCATCTGATTGCCGAAACGAACTGGGATTACGGCGAACCGGGAGCTCTTTTCTGGGACCGTGTGACAAGCTGGAATCTTTTAAGCAATACAAAGGAGTTTACCTATGCAGGTGTTAATCCATGCGCAGAAGAACCACTCCCTGCGGGAGGCAGCTGTCTGCTAGGCAGCCTGAATCTGGCGCAGTTCGTAAATCAGCCGTTTACAAAAGAAGCGGAGTTTGATTATACGAGTTTTACAGAGTGCGTAAAGATCTGTGTGACCGGTATGAATGAAGTCCTGGATGAGGGACTGCCGCTTCATCCTCTGCAGGAACAGCAGGACAGTGTGCGCGACTGGAGACAGATCGGGCTCGGTATCATGGGTCTTGCAGATATGCTGATCCGGATGGGCGTGACATATGGCAGCAAAGAGGCAGCTGCCCTTTGTGACAAAATAGGGTTCACACTTTCTGATGCAGCCATCATGCAGTCAGCCTGTCTTGCAAAAGAGTACGGAACATATCCGAAATATGATAAAGAAGCAGTTACCACGACACCATTTCTGCTTCATAATGCTTCTGCTGAAACGAAAAAAGCGGTTGAGACCTACGGACTTCGCAACTCACAGCTTTTAACGATAGCACCGACAGGAACACTGTCAACGATGCTTGGTATTTCTGGTGGTATTGAACCGATTTATGCGAACTACTACGAAAGAAAGACACAGTCCCTTCATGGGAAGGATGTTACCTATAAGGTCTATACGAAAATTGTGGAAGATTATATGAAGGCGCATGACTTGGAGGATGAAGCAGAACTTCCGGAGTTCTTTGTTACGGCGATGACACTTGATTATGCCAGCCGTATTGAGATGCAGTCTGTCTGGCAGATGCATATTGACGCATCAATCTCGTCAACTGTGAATGTACCGAATACATTTTCTGTCGAAGATGCAGAACAGCTCTACACACTGGCATATGAGAAAGGTCTGAAAGGAATCACCATGTTCCGGGATGGCTGCAAACGTGCGGGCATTCTGACGACCACAGTGGAAGCAGAGCCTGAAATTCCGGTGGCTGGAGCAGGACTTGCCAGAGGTGAGATTGTACAGGTAACGGATGAAGTGATCGGTGAGAAGCGAAAGCTCGTTACAGGCTGCGGAACTTTGCACTGCATTGCATTGTTCGACCCATACACCGGCGCCCTGCTGGAAACGTATCTTAGTAAAGGCTCGACTGGCGGCTGCAATAATTTCATGATCAGCCTTTCACGTATGATCTCTATCTGTGCACGCGGCGGTATTGACATCTATACAATCGTTGACCAGCTTGATTCGACCGGTTCCTGCCCATCTTATGCGGTCAGAAAAGCTACCAAGGGAGATGTCAGCAAGGGTGCCTGCTGTCCGATGGCAGTAGGAAATGCACTGCTTGATATGTACCAGCAGGTCCAGGAGCGGATCGCACAGCAAAACAACAATGGAGAGGTACAGAAAAAGACTGTGAAAATTGCACCGAATCCGAAAGCTGTAAAAAATGTTGCAAATAAAGCAAACTGTCCGGAATGTGGGGAGCCTTTGTCATTTGAAGGCGGCTGTAATATCTGCAAGAGCTGCGGATACAGTAAATGTGATTAATGACAGGCTTCTGACTCTCAGCTGCCTGTCAGGCTATGAATATACTTCCAAACTTTACATTTGAACTTACCTCCTTTTCACATACATGCGTTGAAAAGGAGGTTTTTCAATAATTGATTTCAACCGGGTTTTGATTTATAATCTTTAGTAGTATAAATTCAGCTGAATAAATTGGTAAAATTTAGGATAGGAGAGCTTTATGAAAATCTATGTATATGATGTGATGGAGTTTGAGAAAACGACACTGGACGATATGAAAAAAGAATATGAGGATGAGATCACCCTGACCACAGACCATCTGACACTGCAGACGATCGAGCATGCGAAGGGGTATGATGCTGTATCCGTGCTATCGTATAGTAAACTTGATGCTGCTATTATGGCAAAATTAAATGATTTTGGGATTAAGCATATATCCACAAGAACCATAGGCTTTGATCATTTTGATGTCAAAACAGCAAGAGAGCTTGGCATCAGACTGTATCATGCATACTACAACCCGAACAACGTAGCTGATTTTGCTGTAATGCTGATGCTGATCATGCTGCGAAAAGCAAAGATTTCCATCTGCCGTGCGCTGGTGAATGATTTTTCTCTGGATGGCATGATGGGGAGAGAAATGAGAAGTATGACCATAGGGGTAATCGGTACCGGAAAGATCGGTTCTACGGTAATCAGGAATCTGACGGGTTTTGGCTGCAGGATACTTTGCTATGATCTCTATAAGAATGCCGAAGCAGAAAAAATGGCAGAATATACCGACCTTGAAACACTGTACAGGGAATGTGATATCATTACGCTCCATACACCGCTGACAGATGACAATTACCATATGATCAATGAGGATTCAATGAAGAAGATGAAAAAGGGCGTCATACTTATCAATACCGCCAGAGGTCAGTTGATCGACACGGCGGCACTGATCAAGGGGCTGGAGGAAGAGCATATCGGTGGTGCCGGTATTGACACAGTGGAAGAGGAAGACGGTATCATGCATGTGCATGTAGGGACAAAGATCGTAAGCAAGAGGCAGATCATGTATCTGAAACAGTTTCCGAATGTGCTTTATACACAGCACTATGCATTCTATACACAGGAAGCGACACAGACCATGGTAAGATGCGGCGTCAACTCGCTGCAGGATGGTTTTGCAGGTAAGGAAACTGCCGCAGAGATAAAATAAAAAAATATTGATTTTTTTTTAACAATGTTATATGATGAAATTACACCCAGCCAGGAAGTGTTTCTGACTAGCTGGAGAAGATTATTTAACAATAAGTTGTATCTGACACCGAATACAGGCTATAAGGTGAAAGGCGGGCAATGATATAAGGTTACTATATCACTGGAATACTGCGCCTTTTTACAGGCGCTTTTTTATTTGTAAGTATTTTGCAGAGAAACTGCTTTTAATGA
>QKDK01000146.1 GCA_003252135.1 Clostridia bacterium | reverse complement strand
CAGCATATGAGAGAACTCGACCAGCTGGCTGTGGAAGCAGCGAATAATGAAGATGCGTTTGAACAGCTTGCCCGCCGCTATGAATCTCATATCAAGGCTGTGGCATCTTCTGCATCTTATAAATTCATAACAGTAAACGATGATGAATGGTCAGTCTCTCTGGAAGCATTTCACACTGCTGTTCTGACCTATGACATGTCAAAAGGCAGCTTCCTGCCCTTTGCAGACCTTGTTATTAAAAGAAAACTCATTGACTATAGCAGAAGTATGGGAAAGTATGACAGGGAGGAGACGGTTGACCCCTTCCTTTTTGAGTCTGATTCACATGAAACGGAAGATGATGAGCAAAACCTGAAGAGAGAGATATCAAAGAAAATCGCTGATTCGGAACGAGACGGTGAAAGAGAAAGTCAGAATATCGCTGTTGAAATAGCAGCGCTCAAAGATGTACTGCAATCTTATGGCTTTTCGTTCATGGATCTGACTGAAGTCTCCCCGCGCGCAGAAAAAACAAGAAAAGCCTGTGCCATAGCGGTGAACTATATTCTTGCTTCACCTTTGCTAAAGGATGAGCTGCGCACCGCAAGACAGCTCCCAATAAAAATTATTGAAAAAAATACGAAGCTACCCCGAAAAATTCTTGAACGGCATCGTAAATATATAATAGCAGCAGTTGAGATACTTTCAGGGGAGTATCCGGCACTGGCAGAATATCTGCATTTTATCAGAAAGGAGGCAGACATATGAAAAGCGTGGTACTTGAAATTCAGAATGGTTTTGCCGCTGTTCTGATGGAAGACGGAAGCATTCTGAAACTGAAAGATAATAATTTTAAGATTGGACAGGTGATTGAGATGAAAGAGAACAAAGCAAAGTTGTCTGGTAAATTGATTGCTATTGCCGCTTCCATCGCAGTTTTTTTAGTAGCGGCGGGTATTATGACAGGAGTTTATTTGAATCCGTATACGTATGTCAGTCTGGATGTTAATCCATCCATCGTTTTCACAGTGAATCAGTTCAACAGAGTCATCAGTGTGGAAGCAATCAACGATGACGGTTCCGTTATATTAAGTGAACTGGATATCAGAAGAATAAGATTTAAGAATATTGAAGCAGCAATTCTTGATACCATTGAACAGATCACAGCAGATGGATATTTCAGCGGAGCAGGTGTGGTATCGGGTTCGGCATACGGCGTTGTTTCAGGATCCACCTATGTGGTTTCCGGCTCGGTCTACAATGCGGTTTCAGGGTCGGTCTATCAGACAGTGTCCGGTTCAGTATTCAGAATACAGGGTGGTCTGGTAATCACCATTTCTAATGAAGCAAGTAACATGGGAGATGCTGATCAGCTTGCTGAAGCCATCCGTGCAGCGGTTAAAAGTTTTGTGCAGGAGGATGTCGTAGTAGATGTATCGAGTGTTGGATACGACAGAGTGAAGGAAGCCAGAAACCTTGGAACTACACCTGGAAAACTGAACCTGGTCGAAAAACTTCAGGAGAGCTCAAATGATCAGGAAGAATATTCGACAGATGAGTGGCTGCACAGGTCTGTCCGGGATATTATGACAGAGATACAGATCAATGACGCTGCGGCACGAGCTGAGAATAAAGCTGAGAAAGCAGAAGGACAAGCAGCACAGAATCATAATGGCTCTATAGAAGATAGCAGTGAAAATGAAGATGACAGCGCTTTAGCAGAAGATGCACAGGATGATCAGCAGACGGATGATGAGACAACTGATGCATTGCAGGATGATAAAGCCGGCGCTTCACAGGGAAGATCTGATGAAAATGCAGCAGATACTCATGGTAAATCAGATGATGCACAGGGTAAAGCAGAGGATGATACGGCAACGCTGAATCAAACAGATGAAAATGCAGCAGGTTCACAGAATATACATGACAATGCAGGTCAGAAGGCGGATGATACCGGAAATAGTGATAACAGCTCATCGAATCAGGGCAAGAATGACAACAATTCGTCGAACAACGGAAAGAATGATAACGCAACAGACACAACTACGCCCCAGGATGATGAGAAAACAAACAACGGCAATGATAAGAATCAGGGAAACGGACAGAACAAAGACGATGCACAGGTTGTTCCTCCTGCGGATGGAGCTGGCACAGGCGCTGATGTTGTAAATCCGGATCAGACAGTGGATCAGCACAGTGATCCAAGCACCGAAGACAACAACGGAAAAAGCAGCAATAACAACAGTGCAAATGATAATATATCAGGTGATTCTGGTTCCGATAGTGGTTCAAATACCGGTAATGGGAATAGAAGATGAAATAACTGATCTGTCAGAAGAACTCTAAAAACAGTTAAATAAGCCAGAAGATGGAATATCCTAAAGCTGCTCCTGCTAAAAAACATTTCACTTTATAGGGAAATGTGATATAATGTGGAAGCGGGTTTAGGATATTTTTATTGGGGAGTTCGTTACGCTTGTTATTTATTGATGGAAGACGGGAGCTGCTATGAAAAAAGATATGAAACTTAAGGGAGGCATGCGCATTTACCTGTTATGGCCGATGCTGATGATTCCTTTATTACTTTGTATGACGGTTGTTATTCTTCTTTTTGATCAAAGGACAGGAAAGATTGTGTTCCTGTTCGTGGTTCTTTACTCCCTTCTGGCTGTGGTTGCCTATTTTATCGCAAAGCCAAAACTTACCGGGGCTCTGGTGACCTATGCATCTAATTATGGACAGGTGCAGCGCCGTCTGATGAAAGAGATGGCAGTACCTTATTCTATTCTTGATTCTGAGGGACATCTTCTTTGGATGAATGATGAATTTGCCGAGATTGTCGGTTTTGCGAAAGCATCCAGACAGTCTGTTTTCCATATTTTTGAGTCGATCAATTCGGGTATGCTGCCTCAGAACGAGCAGGATTATGAACTGCACATAAGGCATAATAATAAGGATTATCTTGTTTTATTCCGCTATATCATAGCATCGGATCTGGATGCAGATACATATTGGAGCTATGAAGATACCGATGTGGAGCAGCGGCAGAGAAATTCACTGCTGATCATGTACCTGTATGACGAGACTGAGATTGTAACACTGAAGAAGACACTGGCAGACCAGAAGCTGATTATTGGTCTGCTGTATATAGATAATTATGAAGAGGCACTTGAAAGTATTGACGAGGTGCGAAGATCCCTGCTTTCTGCTCTGGTCGAACGAAAGATCAACAAACATATGCAGAGCATTGATGCCATTATTAAAAAGCTTGAAAAAGATAAATACATCTGTATTTTTCAAAATAAGTATCTGTCACAGCTGCGTGAAACAAGATTCCCGATTCTTGATGAAGTACGGGGTGTGAATATCGGTAACGAGCTTCCTGTAACCATCAGTATCGGTCTTAGTGTTGACGCGGAGACCTTTAACAAAGGATATAAACAGGCAAGAACTGCCATTGATCTTGCACTTGGACGTGGCGGAGACCAGGTCGTGGTGAAGGAGCATGAGAATACTTCCTATTATGGAGGGAAGAGCGTTTCTGTTGAAAAAAGCACCCGTGTAAAGGCTAGGGTGAAAGCCCATGCACTTCGCGAGCTTGTAGAGACAAAAGATGAAATTATCGTAATGGGACATGCAATTGGTGATGTGGATTCCTTTGGAGCAGCCATCGGAGTGTATCGTATCGCTAAGACTCTGAATAAAAAGGCACACATTGTAATCAACGAAGTCACGACATCTCTTCGCCCGATGGTAAATCGTTTTCTGAATAATGCAGACTATGAAGATGATTTATTCATCAACAGCGCAGAGGCCAAAGCAATGGTGAACCCAAACACGCTCATTGTTCTGGTTGATGTGAATCGCCCTAACTATACAGAATGTCCGGAACTTTTGGATGTATCTGATAGTATCGTTATTCTTGACCATCACAGACAGACCGGAGATACTCTGTCCAATGCTGTGCTGTCCTATGTTGAACCGTACGCTTCTTCTTCATGCGAGATGGTTGCAGAGATCCTGCAGTATATTAATGAAGGATTAAAACTTCGACAGGCGGAATCGGATGCCATGTATGCCGGTATCGTTATGGACACCAACAACTTTCTCAACAAAACAGGTGTCCGTACCTTTGAAGCTGCAGCATTTTTACGGCGCAACGGTGCAGATGTTACCAGAATCAGAAAAATGTTCCGTACAGAACTGCAGGAATATATGGCGAAAGCCTCTGCAGTTTCAACAGCAGATATTTATATGGACAACTATGCTTTTGCCATTCTTGATGATACCGGTGTTGAAAGTCCGA
>QKDK01000346.1 GCA_003252135.1 Clostridia bacterium | reverse complement strand
AATGAATACCACATACTTGCGAGGGGTCATTACTTAACAGGGAAGTTATCAGAGTTATACATGGATGTATCAACATAAACTCCGAATCCGAGTAAGAAAGAGGGAAGATTATGTCTATCAGTGCATCCAAATCAGTTCAGCAGCCTAAAGGCTGGAAAAGTTTGGCTTATAAATTAATGGGAACGATAGCTTTTATTACTGTTATCGTTCTTTTTTGTGTTTCAAAAATTACATCAGCATCTTCGTCATTAACTGAAAGCATAAAGATACTTGAAATAAACTATGAAACAAGTACCATAACATTACAGGCAAATGATGGTGATACTGTAATTTATTATTCTGATTCCTCAAAGAAGAAGTGGGAAGCAATTCCAGGTGAGCTGTCATCAACAAACACGATCACCATGAATTTTTCATGGGTTTCAGTTTCATCCAATTATGAAATGACCTTCAAAGGTGATCATTCAGGCAATATTGTTTCTGTGAAGCTTCCAAAACAGGTGACAAATTTTAAAGCATCTTTTAATATTGCCACCGGCAGCATGAGCTTTTCAAACACATCATCAAGAGCAGTTCAATGGAAAAAAGCAAATGGTTCGACCTGGGCAACTTTGAATACGGCAACCTTTAGCGATACTTTGAACTATTTATTTTCCAATGGAGCAACAATTTATTTCAGACTAGCACCGACGAATGGACAAAATGGAGCTGCAGGACTAAGAGCAAGCAAAGAGATTTCTGTTACTATACCAAAGAAAACAACGGCACCTGACATCGTTATCAATGGTTCGACTCTGGTGCTTGAAAATGTTACCAGCAAGATGTCATATCGTTATCTGACAGATGACGTTGCAGGAGATTGGATATCTGTAGCAACAACAGGTTCTCAAAAACTCGAGGATGTCGCATCAAATGTACTGTATAGTTCAACGAACACAGAACCGGAAAGTATAACCATGCAGTTCATAACAAATGCTACCAGCTCGACTCAGATTTCCAATATTACTACCATAGAAATTCCCGCACAGGAAAAAGCGCCGGATGCAGATGAATATGGCATCAGCCTCGTTTATACAAGCTCATCCACCTTTGAACTTATTGTGGAATCAGCAAGTTCATCTGTTCCGTTCGAATATACGATTGTGGAAGAAGATGATGTTTTAGATAATGTTACAGCTGTATGGAAAAGCATTACTTCAAGCACAGCTGTATCCATAAATTCTGATTCTGCTCCGCAGAACAGTAAAATATATATAAGAAAAAAGTCAGTCAACAGTATGGGTGATGACGATTATGCAATTGCTTCTGCTTCCACAAACCTGACTGGCAGTACCGGTCTTGAATACCCTAGTTCAGATACCATAAGCTCTTTAACGACTCTGATCACAACTGCCGGAATATGTACGACCGATAATTCAGATGGTTATCTTACATTTACCATGTATTCAAGGTATAAAACCACGGTGTCTTCCATAAGCTTTCGTAATGTATATGGAATTACAAAGGGGACGGTCACAAGCAAAAGCACAGTTACGGCAAATAAAAGCCCATCTGCAGACGGCTCGGACGCTTATATTATTACAACAAGGATCACCTCGACAACTAATTTGAATTCCATTACAGATGAAGTTCTATATGCAGATATTACACTGGCTAATTCAGACAAAATTGCAAGTACAAAGACAGCAGGACTTTTACTTTATCTGCATCCGGCTTCGGTTATCAATAATGATATTGAGGAAGCATCTCTTTCATACGATGAGGATGATTTTATAACGGCATTTGACAGGGTTCTGTTTTCTGCCAATGCAAGCGATGAATCAAAATTTTACTTTAAAATTGATTTCGGAACCGAATATCTGATCGATAGTAGTGATTATACAAAGTATTCAACTGTGAAGACAGCGATTTCAGAAATTCAGTATGATGGATATACATTAACTGAGGGTGCAGCCGGAAGTGCAACAGCAGATTATACTGTCGAATATACAAGCTACTACAATGAAACTGAAGACAGAACCATACGTACTGCTATTGTATGTGTATATGCAGACAGGTTCGAAGACAGTTCCGCAATTGATTCTTACGACACAGACCAGTTCTTTGATATTACCCTGAACTCGGGTGAAACACTGGACTCAGATATATCAATGCAGCTGATCAGAACAGCTGTGATCGATAATGCACCAATAGCATGGTCTATCTCAGAAGGCAGTCTCGAAGAAACAAAAACTGTTACAACGACATATACGGATGGAAGCACAAGCACTTCCACTCAGGAAGTAGTTACTTATGAGATAACTTTAGCAGTGTTTGATGATTCATATAATGTCGGTGTTTCAGATGTTACGTGGGGAGGAACCTCCATACTTCGTTCCGCAGTGGCTGAAAACGGAACAATAACAGTCACATTGTCAAATTCCAAGATCAATAAGCTGACAACTGACAGTACAACAACCAACTATCTTGTGTTTAAGCTCAGCAACGGATATACGATCAATACAGGATGTATAATGTCAGTAATAGCAAAACAATAAACCAGATTTATTTGGAACATTGAAAGAATGGAGAAAAAGATGAATAAAAGACTCATGATTTTACTTTTTGGAATAATGATCTTTATGATTGTCGGTCTTGAAAGTCCAAAAGAAATTCTGGCTGATACGGAAGAGACTGCAAAAACAGTGACGATAGGAACCATTAATTATGATACACTTACCATGAACATTCAAAAAAATGATAATACGATCGTATATTATTCCTTAGATAAAAAAACATGGTATGAAGTAGAAGCAGCTTGTAATGCAGATGATGAGTATGTAATGGATATTTCATGGGTATCTGTTAGCAGCAGCACCTCGGTTTATTTTAAAGGAAACATAGCAAAGACAATTGTTTCTGTTGTAATTCCTGCACAGAACACAAGTTTCAAGGTGACCTTTAACAAAGCAGACGGAGATTTTACTTTTGAGAATATTGGAGACTCTGCAACGTTTCAGTGGAGAAACTCGACAGATTACACATGGCATACGGTAAGCTATGAAATGGACTCCGATTCTTATCTAGAGTTTCTCACCATGATGGATACATATCGGTTCTCAACAACAAAGATCATACTCAGGACATCTTCAAAAGATGGATATGGAGATGATGCCGGATTCAGATCCAGTAAAGAAGCAACAGTCACAATTACTGCAAGAAGCAGTGCGCCCAGCATTAAAGTCAACATTAAGACCATGGTTCTGAATACTACGACTTCAATGGAATATTATAATACAAAACAGGGAGCATGGGTGGAATGCGATAAGAACATGACAATTGAAGAGCTTGCGCCGGAAAGTCTTTATGAAAACGAAGATGTGGCAACAACAGTACTGATTCGTAAAGCAGCAACAGATTCAAATCCATATTCAAAAACTGCGGCAATTATTATACCTGCCCAGAGACAGACCCCTGTCATTGGAGACAGTACGAAAGATGTCACATACTATTATGAAGATGGTAAATTAGTCCTTCAGTTTCCGTCTGCGTCATCGACTAATATCTATGAATATGCAATCAGCGAAGATGGTACGGATCTGGAAGATGTAAGTTCAATAACGTGGAAAGCCATCAAAGCCTCAAGTCTTAAAAAATTCAGCGTAAATTCTGTACCAAATGGTGCGGTCATATACGTTAGAAAAGCGGGAACAACAGAAAATGCATCAAAAAGTATTGCATTAGTTCTGCCTTCCCAATATACAAGTTTTACTGTTAACAGATAAAATATATGAAGATGCAATAGAAGCGCATGGCATTGTATAATGTAATGCGCTTTTTATAATGAAAAGTCAGTTCATCGATAAAATGAAATCCTGATAAAATTGTGTTAAATAATTAACGGAAATAATAAAATTTCGAAAATAGGTATAGACGAAATCGGTATTTTGTGAGAGAATAGCATAAGTGAGCAGCAGGGTCCATAGAAGACAGCTGTTCTTTGTCCGATGAAACGACAGTTTATTTTTTTAACGGACATATGAGTATTATTAACGTTCGAAAGGAGTTATTACATGATTTATTCACATGAAGTAGAGATGATGTGTCCTGTTACCCAGGGCGTAAAACATGGCGCAGCACCGATTCCGGAGGAAGCAAAATGGATTCAGGTGAAAAATGTAACAGATATTTCAGGCTTGACACACGGTGTTGGCTGGTGTGCACCTCAGCAGGGCGCATGTAAGCTGACCTTGAATGTAAAAGAAGGCATTATTCAGGAAGCTCTTGTAGAGACAATTGGATGTTCTGGTATGACACATTCTGCAGCTATGGCAGCTGAGATT
>QKDK01000261.1 GCA_003252135.1 Clostridia bacterium | reverse complement strand
CTAAAGAATTATAAGCAAAAGACACTCGAAGAGTTCCTTGGAATCTGGCGTAAAGATACCTTTGGCGGTGGTGAACTGATACCAGTCTATACACAGTATCTTGGCCGGGCCGGTTATGAGAAATACCATACAGCTGCTTCCTATACGGTCACTTCAGGCTCAGGACTTCCAAAGATGCCTGAACAAACCGCTGATGAACTGTTATCCATGCTGTTGCTTCATAATGCAGAGGATGTTTATGGCCTGGCGAAAATTACAGCACTTCTTCCGCTCTTTGATCTCTTTGAAGGTAATGTTCCCCCGGTGAAATCCGCATGTATTGAAAATGATGATAATGATTCCTTTGGAGAGACGTTTTCCCTGTTCCCTCGGCAGTCTCTTGTAATAACATTAGAAACAGGCTGCACGGTCGACCATGAATACCAGACGCCGTATTATTCGTTTTCCCTGGTACATTCCTTATGCAGAATAAAAGTGCCGCTTTATCAGGGTGAATTAAAATACTTTTTTCCAGATTATCAGAATTATTACTTTTTGACCTCTGAAAATAAAGCAGTGCATAAGAGTGTTGCAGAATTTGTTGACAGATCTTTTCGTCAGAAGGCAGCACCGGCTACTGCATTCACCAGAAAACAGGGGGATTTTTTACCGCAGGCAGGTATATTTCAGCCGGCATTGCTGATCGAATATAATGATAAGGTTTCTTATTTTGAATATACCAGAGAACTGCTTACCAGCCAGGCTGACCTGCAGTCATATGTCGTACATCTGCTGACAAGCACGGTTCTCCAGAATAAATGAGTCAGATTTTTTCTTCTTTCATAAAGAGCTGTTCAATAAAATGTCGTGCTGTTCTGCCGGAGCGTCCTCCTCTTTGTATTGCATGCTGCTCAGCAAGCAGATCAAGATTTTCAGTATTTTCAAGGTGATATTCGAGAGCAAGACTGTGCACGATACGAAGATACTCTTCTTTGTCTGGCTTTGCAAACCTCACGGACAGGCCAAAACGCTCTGAAAGAGAAATCTGTTCCTGTATCGTCTCGTTTCGATGAATGTCATTGCCTTCCCTTTCTGAAAATGTTTCCTTGACCAGATGTCTTCGATTGCTCGTCGCATATATCACTGTATTAGGCGTCTTGGTAAGTACCGATCCCTCCAAAACAGCCTTCAGTGCACCGACTTCTTCGTTGCTATCAGAAAATGACAGATCATCCAGAAACAGAATGAATTTCAATGGATTTTGTGCAAGCTTCTCCAGAAGATCCGGTATTTCTAAAAGATCACCCTTTTTTATCTCGACCATTCGAAGGCCCTGTTCGGAATACTCATTCACAACAGCTTTTACTGTTGAAGATTTTCCTGTACCCGCATCACCGTACAGCAGAACATTGGCGACTGGTTTACCATGCAGAAATGCAAGAGTGTTTCTGACAACAGTCTGCCTCTCCTCTGTATAACCGGAAAGGCTGGAGAGCCTGACCTTATCAGGGTATTTCACAGGCAGGATTTCTCCCTTTGAAAATGCGAACATACTATATTCCGCATAGATGCCAAACCCTTTTGTAGATAACTGATTCATTCTTTCTTCGTACAAGGGGATAAAATCCATATCTTTGGTTTTCCATCCGGGCAGGTATGTTTCTGCCCCTATCATACAAAGAAAGATCTTTGCAGGAAGCGCTGCTACACTTTGAAATGCCATCAGTTCCTGTACAACACTTCCGGCTATGCTTTCAGGAATTCTCTCGCCTGCTGCTCTTTTTTGAACATAAATATTTTCATCTGATAAAATCAGTCCCCAGATATATTCGGACAGATTATCTGTATGAAGGAATAACTGGTGCACAAATACAGCATATGCATCAATTCTGTCATTCTCATCATTCTCGCTGCTGTCAAGCAAACCCATAAGCGCCTGAATCACACTATCCGTCAGTAATCTGCGGAATATCACCATGGCATGCAGCTTATTTTTTATACTGCTGATCTGGTCAGTCATATTGGTACCTCCTTGCCAGTTTCGGCTATGATTATACCATACCGTCTCATGTCAGGCAATAGACGAAAGACAGACATTTTTTTCGTATCTGTCCCTCCTTAAGCTCTATTGATATGGCAGCACTATCAAAAATGTACTTCCCTTTCCTTCTTCCGAGAACACTGATATACTGCCGCCCATTCGCTCGATATTCTCTTTGGCTACAAAAAGCCCAAGTCCGTCACCGGACAAGCCTTCCTTTTGATTCTTTTTGTAATAGGCATCGAATATTTTATTCTGATCCTCTTTGCTGATTCCGCACCCGTTATCTTTAACTTCTATAAGCACGGCGGTATCCTTTTTCAGACTGCATGAAAGCTGTACCACGCCTCCCTGAGGCGTAAATTTATAAGCATTCGTTAACAGGTTGTAAATACTCTGTCCCAAAAGATATTTATCCGTCTGAATGATAATATGATCCATTGCAGATATCTGGAAATCAATCTTCTTTTTATGAAACTGGGCTCTCATTCCGTTTGCAATCTGCCTGATCTGCTGGAAAAGGTCAACTGCTTCCAATGAAACCCTGCGATCATCAGCCTTTGCATCAATCAATCCACTGATATTCGTGATAATATCCTCAAGATTATCTATCTGATTTTCGCAGATTCTGATATGCTCTTTATCCATCTCGACCACACCATCTTCAATTCCCTCAATATGCATTTTTAGAATTGTGAGAGGCGTTCTTGTCTGATGGACCATTTCATCAACAAGCGTTTTTCTTGCCTGCTGTTTTACCTTTAATCGTGTTTCCAGCGATGACAGGCTTCGCTGTATTGCCTGTATCTCGCTCGTATTTGAAAATGTCGTGACATTGTCAAGGCCATCCTCTATGTTTTTAGCCATTCCTGCTGTACCAATCAGATCTTTGCTGACTCTTCTGCTCATTAATATGGCTAACAGTATGACAAGGAACATTACCAGTCCCATGGTCAGCAGACTGTTAAAAAGCAGCGATTTCTGAAACATTACGGCCGCTTCTGAATTGCCGGAAACAGAAGCCCTGACGATATGCACTGTACCAAGACTTTCTTTTTCTCCAATGATATCAAATGAATCGGTAACTTCATATCCGGTTTCCGCAGATCCTGACATCATATGGTCATGCATCATGCCCATACCTGTTCTGCTATAATCAGTGCTGTTATCTGTCTGAGCGACTAATGTTCCTTCACTGTCGTATACTTTTATTTCTGTTATGGAATCGTCAAGATATGCTTCCAGTTCGACCGCTATCATCTCGGTCTGTATCTTATCATCCTCCATCGCACTTCCAAGATAAGTTACCAGCTGGCTGCAGGTCTCTTCGTAATTTACATCCAGATAGTGATTAAAATATCTGCTGATCAAGATTCCAAGTACCAGAGAATTTACTGCGACCAGTACAACGGCTATAGTACCAAAGGTCAGAATCCATTTTTTACGAATGCTCATTCAGTATCACCTCCGAACATGTAACCTGCTCCATATTTTGTTACCAGCAGCCTGGGCCTTCTGGGATCTGTTTCTATTTTCTGCCGTAACCGCTTGATAAAACTGTCTATATTTCGGTCAAACCCTTCATATTCGTCGCCAAAAGCCTGTTCGATCAGCTGCTCTCTTGACAGGATCTGTCCCTTGTGTCTGAATAATGCTGAAAGAACCTTAAATTCAGCGGCTGTCAGAACAATTTCCTGACCGTCACGAGTAACCGTCTGCTTCTCTATGGTCAGCTTCAAATTCTGATACTGATATACAGTTTCTTCGTCCTTGTATACTCTGCGAAGAAACACCTGTATTCTTTTCATCACTTCTCTCGGACTGAACGGCTTGCTGACATAATCATCAACACCCAGCTCAAAGCCCTTTAGTCTGTCAACCTCATCTTTTCTGGCTGTCAGCATAATGACCGGAACATCTGATATCTTTCTGATCTCCTGCAATACCTCGTATCCGCTGATACCTGGCATCATGATATCCAGTAAAACAAGGTGAATATCATGTTTGTCAAATATCTCCAGTGCTTCAAAGCCCTGGCTGGCAAGAAAGACATTGTACCCGTCTTTCTTCAGATACTTTGCCAGCAGCTCCCTGATTTCCGCCTGATCCTCCACAACAAGAATTTGATAAACCATAATCTCCACCTCTAAATTTATGATCAGGCCTGTCTCATAAGCCAGACCTGTCAATCCCAGATCATTTTTTCGTCGTTTTAAGTCATCCTTTGTCAGCTCATAATTCACATATCGTAATTTCAAAGCTTCCAGTGCTTTTACGGATTGGCTTCTTTTCTTCTATTATGAATGAAAATACCCAA
>QKDK01000125.1 GCA_003252135.1 Clostridia bacterium | reverse complement strand
TAAAACTTTACTAAGCAATGCAATAGTTTACCAATAATGGTCATATTATTTTCCACCGTATATCATCCTTTAGTCCCAGAAAAACATTTTCGTTTTCCTACGAAAGTCCCAGAAACAAAAATCTATATCCTACTAAAGTCCTAGACTTTAAATAGTTAAATCCCCGTAATATTATTGTTACATTATCGTTATTTCTTCTTTGTTATATTAATTCTTGAGATTTTCGCTTGATTTCACTGAAAATTCTGCTATACTTCTCGTTAAGTCTAAACAAACCGTTTTCAAATGAGGAGGAGCTCGTATGAAGCAATTTGCAGCTAAAAAACGTCATCCATTTTTATCGCATATGCTTCCTGTCGTATCTGTTCTGCTTGCACTGGTCGTGTTATTCTTTTTAATTTGATGGTCCGACAAAATGGGGAGTGTACGTTCGCTAGGTATTCAAAGAAAATAAACCGCAGCTGATTTTTTCAGCCGCGGTTTATTTTTTATTTAAGATGTCATTATTTGAGCTCTTGAATTGATTTTTGTATGATGTGAAAAGCTTCATCACATTCTTTTTCACTAAGAATAAGCGGCGGCACCATTCGTATCATATGCCTGCCTATAGCAGTAAGCAGGAGTTTATTATCATAACACTTATGCTTCACATCCACACCACTGATAGAATCATCGAACTCAACTCCCACTAAAAGTCCCATGCCTCTTACTTCCTTCACATTCGGGAGCTGCTTTAACAGATTCATAAAATACTCACCCATCTTCTTGGCATTTCCTGCAAGATCCCTGTCAAGGAGTTCCTCGATCTGTGCAAGAGCCGCTGCACAGCATACAGGATTCCCGCCGTAGGTCGTCCCATGTGCTCCCATGCTGAACGCTCCCGCTACCTCTCTGTTCGCACAGATAGCGCCGATTGGCATGCCCCCTCCCATGGCTTTTGCCATGGAAACAATATCCGGCTTAACGTCATAATGCATATATGCCATAACTTCACCAGTTCTGCACCAGCCAGTCTGGACCTCATCAAGCAGGAGCAGAAGCTTCTTCTCATCACAGAGTGCTCGAAGACCCTGCATAAATTCCTTTGTTGCAGGATGCACACCGCCCTCGCCCTGAATCGGCTCGACCAGAATGGCAATGGTGTTCTCTGTAACTGCATCTTTGAAAGAATCGAGGTTATTGAATTCAGCATATACAAATCCCGGTGTCATTGAACCAAACCCGATCTGACATGCAGTCGCCGGCTGTCCTGTAGCACTCATAGCCCCAAAGGTCCTTCCATGAAATGAAGCTTTAGCGGTAATAATTTCGTATTTATCCGGACCATAATTTTCTGTACCATATTTACGGGCCATTTTAATCATCGCTTCATTGGCTTCTGTACCGGAATTTTGAAAAAATATCTTGTCCATCCCGATTGTCGTACATATCTTTTTAGCCAGCAAAGCCTGCGGAATCGTATACGGATAATTGAATGTATGCATAATATCGCCCACCTGGTCACGCACAGCTGCAACGACAGCTTCATTGCAGTTGCCTGCACTGTTAACAGCAATTCCTGCATAAAAATCAAGATACGCATCGCCATTCTCATCATAAATATACATATCCTTTGCTGTCTCAGCAACAAAGTCAAATCTTTCATAGGTATCGATCATATAGCAGCTGACCATTTCTTTTATATCTTCTTTTGTCATTTTGCAATCCTGTAATTTCATAGCTTTCCCCTTTTCGTTTTTAAGCCTATCATACAGGAGCAGATTACATAATGATTGTAAAAAATGATACTTTACACAAACCGAAGTTTATCTTTAGAAGCTACTTTAAAGGTGTTTGGTGTTACCATGGTAAATGCTTTAAATGCCTTAATAAAATGAGACTGATCATAGTACCCAAGGAGTTCGAGCAGATCCTCTGACTCTTTCTTTTCCAGCATATGAATCGAATTCTGCATACGTATAATATCTGCATATTTCTTTAAGGAAAGACCGACCATTTCCTTAAACATCCTGTCAACATAACAATGACTATAGCCTGTCCTCTCCACAAGCTCATTGATTGGCAGATTACCAAAGCTTTGATTGATTTCTTTAACAATGTAGGTTACAAGTACATGCTTCTGCGTCTGCTTTCGTTTCAAATCAATATTTCTCTGCATAAACTCGACCCAGTCTTCAAAGTGTGTAAGTGCTGGTAAGATGTCTTCCATCTGCAGGGTTCTTAATAACTCAGGCAGCTCTCTCCGGCTTCCTGCAGTACTCTGTTTTGGAAGTCCTACACAGGCAGGTGTCATACCCGGATTGAACTTAATACCAAAGCAATATGTAAAATCACCAGTGACTGTTATATTTCCAGCTTTATGGCTGCTGCACAAAAAGCTTTTATATCTGCACTGGTCAAGCACGATCTGAAGGTCTATACACCCATCAGGAATTGCGATCACAGCTTCCCTCTCCGGATTTTTCAGCTCGTAAAACTTATTGATCGGACCATCTTCAATTTTATATTCATTATAAATAACATTTCTGCTGATGCAAAACGTTTTATAATCCATGTTTCTTCCCATTCCTGCGCCGATCTTTGCGCATATCAAATTTGAACGAACGGTGACGCGCGAGGCAAAACGTGCGTACAGTAAAAGGTGCTGCATCTGCAACACCTTTGTTTGAATTGATTCTATTCTTTCTAAATATAAAAGTCAATCATGATTTTTTAGAATACAAGAAATATGTATTTGAGGGCAATTATCCTGTAATACACATCCAGATGAGACTTTATAAATCCTTATGAATCACTGCACTTCATCTGTATCAAAATACATGGCATTGATGTAGGCATCCTGAAAAACGGACTCATTTGCAAGATTGATCTCGCTGGCATTTGCAATCAGCGCATTCATTCTGTCAATCAGCGTATGATCAAAGAGAAATAAGACTGCACCAGATAACGCACTATTTCCGACTGCAGTTATTTTGAACTGCAATTCTTTTGGTAATAGACCGATATAAACTGCTTTTTCGATATTCATTTTAGTTCCAAAGCCCCCGGCCAGATAGACTTTTGAAATCTGATTCATTGAACAGCCATATCTTGCGGCAAGTGTTTCAATTCCGCCGCGAACTGCCGCTTTTGCAAGCTGGATTTCCCTAATGTCCTTTTGCGTGAAAAGAATATCTGTATTATTCCCCGTTTCATACCCAGAAGCTATGATGTATCCTTTTTCAAAATATTCATCTGTCAGCAGGCCAGTCTCATCGATCAGACCTGCTTGCAGCATCTCAGCCGTGATTTCCAGCACACCGGTACCACATATTCCAACTGCCGGTTTGTCCTGGATGGTCTTATACATCATATGATTTCGCTGTATGGTTACACTGCTGATCGCACCAGGAATGCTTCCTGTTCCACAGGATATATTGCCGCCTTCAAAAGCAGGTCCCGCCGCTGTCGATGTGACGAACAGGCCATTTTTACTGCCAAGAGCCATTTCTCCGTTGGTCCCAAGATCGACCAGCAGCTGAATCTCTTCACTTTCATAAAACCTGCAGGCAACAAGACCCGAAGTAATATCAGCTCCGACAAATGTTGAAAATCCAGGAAGTATATGTACTCTGCAGTTCAAATAGTCAGATAAAAAAACATCCTTATAATCTAAAAGTGTGTAAGCAATATCAACAGGTTCAAAAGGGGATATGCCAAGTCCTTCACAGGAATAGCCAAGCAGCAGATGCTGCATCGTAGTATTCCCGGCAATGGCAATATCCTTAACTTCATCTTTTCTGATACTGTATGTTTCAAGGAGATACTTCATCCCTTTTTCCAGGTCATTCTGAATCAGCTCTCGCAATTCCATCCCTTTTCCTTCATTTGCCTGTACGATTCTGCTGATTACGTCTGCACCGTAACTTCTCTGGGCATTGACTGCGGTATGTGTTGCTATCACTGCTTTTCTGGTCGTATCAAGTAACGAGACAGCCAGCGTCGTTGTCCCGATATCAATGGCAAATGCATATGCCATACTCTCTGTTTCATCTGTTATATTGTCAGTATTACTGTCAATGTCTCCTTCTACTCCTGTCGTAACAACATCAAAATCATCTTCTGCCTGAATAATACTTATACTGCAGTCTTCTGCAGGAATAACAAGGCAAGCCAGATGAATTCCCTGTGCGATCTCCTGCTTTGTCAATTTGCCTGCTTCCTGTGCAGTGGAAGTCAGTGAACCCCAAAGCAATCTGACTTTGCATTTTCCACATGTTCCACGTCCGCTGCAGTATGCTGCAATATTCATTTTATTTCTTCTAAGGCAGGTCAGTAAAGTCTCTTTTTTCCCGCATTTCATGGAAATTGTCTTTCCATTCTTTTC
>QKDK01000246.1 GCA_003252135.1 Clostridia bacterium | reverse complement strand
AAAAGGAATATCTGTTATACTGTAGGAACAAAAATATGATATAGCTGAAAACATGAAAAAAACAAAAGGTAAAATAAAAGGAAAAGTAAAAGCAAAAGAAAGCAAAAGAAAGCAAAAGAAAGCAAAAGAAAGCAAAAGCATAAACATAAACATAAACATAAACATAAACATAAACATAAACATAAACATAGACATAGACATAGACATAAAACAAAAAAATGAATAAATCAGAATGGAGATGTGGGAATGGAATTACCAAAAGTTGCGTTCATTTGTGTGCATAATTCATGCAGAAGCCAGATGGCTGAGGCACTCGGAAAGAAGCTGGCTTTTGATGTATTCGAAAGTTATTCAGCAGGTACGGAGACAAAGCCTAAAATTAATCAGGATGCCGTTCGTCTTATGAAACAGGTTCATCAGATCGATATGGAGAAAACACAGCATTCAAAGCTGCTGGATGCTATTCCTCAGGTGGATATTGTTATAACCATGGGCTGTAATGTAGAGTGCCCTTATTTGCCATGTCGTTATAGAGAGGACTGGGGACTAGAAGATCCATCTGGTATGGAGGATGAGAAATTTCTTGAGGTCATGAGAAGAATCGAGGATAATATAACAGATTTGAAAGTAAGAATACAAAACAAAGTAATTGTACTATAGATATCCAATGAAAATATTCAATAGGCAATCATATGAAGTAAAGGAAGGTATCGATCAATGCGTATAATTGAAGATATTTCTGATTTTATTTTTCTTGACGATCCAATCAGGAAAGCAGATGTTATATTCATTCCAGGCGGTTCCTATCCGGAAGCAGCAGAAGAGGCTGCATATTTGTGGAAACAAGGAATTGCGCCTGTTGTGGTTCCTTCTGGTATGTATAGCATAAAGCTTGGTGTATTTGCTGGTGTAAAATCAAAAAAACACATATATACTGGTGAGTACCGGACAGAATGTGAATTTCTGACCGATGTACTTATGAAAAACGGTGTTGAACCTGATGCAATTGTTGGTGAGGATAAGTCGACTTTTACAAAAGAGAATGCAGTTTTTTCAAAGCAATTGCTTGACAGAAAAAACCTTACTGTAAAAAAAGCGGTTATCTGCTGTAAGAATTTTCACGCAAGGCGATGTCTGATGTATTATCAGCTGGCTTTTCCAGATACAGAATTCATGGTGCATCCAGTGATTTTCTATGAGCATGGTGAGCCTGTTAATAAGCAAAACTGGTTCAGAAGCCAACAGGGAGTCAGACGTGTTCTTGGCGAAGTGGAGCGGATAGGAACGCAGTTTTTAGATGCGTTTTCTCAGATTGAAGACGATGTAATAAAAAAGTAATCGCAATAAGTAATCAGATGCAGTGCCTGTAATCATATCTGCAGTTAATGACTTTTTTTAAAAGCACTTTTTATAAAATCATCTTTCACAACTGGCAATATTAAAAATTCACTGCAAACAGTACGTAAAAATCACCTTTCACTGGGAAATGCTGCATATAGCAGGTGCAGCCCATGTGAAAGGTGATTTGAATTTAAACTAATTTAGAAAGTCATTATAAAAGTCTGTAAAATTGTACCAAGAGACAGATGAAAAATTACTGAAAATGCATATTACAAAAGGTTCAGATGGTACTTTTCAAAGATCCTGTTATAAATATGGGAGTTTATATAAGCAGACAGGCCGGGAGCTAGCAGAAGCAACGGCCAGAACAGGAAAATTCCTGCGGCAAATATGCCTAGTGTCATGATGACGGTCGAAAACAATGGAAGAAATTCCTTTAAACATATGGACAGGCATTGTTTCAGCAGACCTTTTATTGTATTTTCACATCTGGCCAGCAAAGGGAAAAGCAATGATGTGAAAATCAGATAAAAGATGCAGATGATGACAGCGGCAGGAAACAGAACATAGGAAAATGTTTTACCGCTGACGAGGCAAAAATAAATGTCAATAAACAGAATACCGCCTGCAATAAGCGCTGCAGAGCCAAGTATGACAGCCTGTCTGAAATTGAGTCGAAAGGATTTCCAGAATGAGCGCAGAGTATAGCCTTCCTGTTTACTGGAAAGCTTTAGCGTTACATAATACATAGCAGTTGTTGCATTACCGGCAGTAAGAACCGGTATGCACAGCAGATACCAAAAAAAAGACAGTGCAAACAGATCTGCAAGATTGCCAATGAATCTCCATATGGGGTTTTCAAGATTAAATAAACGGCTCATATACTACCTTTCATATATTCATAAAGAAATCTGTTATGTTCTCTTGATAGTGAAATTCTGACAGTCTTCAATATCAAACTCTTTATCAGAGTATTCTGCCATTTCATCAGATATGACAAGGGAAAGATTTGATATGGATACGTCTACAGTATTTCTCGCATAAACTGCACATAAATGATCCTGCAGAATGCCATATCCCTCACTGGGCCGCAGGTCATGATTGTTCTTTGGCCAATCGGTTCTTTTGATGATCTGTAATGTCAGATTTTTGATTATTATATTCTGAATATTTTTATTCGAATTGCCATATAGAAGAATACCGTTCTCTCCAATGCTGTTTATGTTTTCAAAAAGGATATTGCGAATAAATCCGACCTGTGCGGATTCTTTTCTTTTTACAGCAGTTATGGCAATCGGTTCAGCTTCTCCCCACCAGTGCTGCTTGGAAAACATTCGCGTATCGATGTTAATATTGGAGAAGATTACATTTTCGATGGAACCGCTGTCTCGGAGCTGCAGTGAGATGCCACGGTTCGTTCTGCTTATGTTGCAGTTCTGAATCACAAAATTGCGAAAAGGGGATTCACTTTCGGTTCCGAATTTGATGGCTGTACTGGTCGAGATCAAGGTGCAGTTCGAAACAAGAATGTTCTCACAAGGACCGTATTTTACGGCATTTGCTGTATTCTTAAATACAATGCAGTCATCTGCAGACTCTATATGACAGTTAACAATCCTGACGTTCTTACAGTGGTCAGGATCGATGCCATCGCAGTTTGCCAGACGAAGATTGTTCAGGATCCTGATACCGTCTATCAATACATCCTCACAGCCGACCAGATGAGTAGTCCAGAATGCACTGCCGGTCAATGTTACCTGTGTAATTGACAGATGTGTGACATGCTCCAGAAAAAGCATCGGGACTCTGGGATAAAAGCTGCCTTCTATATGCCAGGGTGTTTCTGTGCCATAGAATATTTCTTCATTGCCGTGAATTTTTCCGCTGCCGGTAATGGAGATATACTCACAGTCCTTTGCATAGATAAAAAATAAAGTTGGCTGCCCTGTATAATCACAGTTTTCATAAGTCGGAACATCGATGGAAGAGGGGGTATTTGTCTGAGAACCCAGCAGATTGTAATCGTTCAGATTATCACTGCCTTTAAGAACAGAACCCATTTCGAGATGAAGTTCAACATTTGAACGAAGAATCAGCGTACCGGACCTGTAAATATGTCCTCCGCTTAGTAAAACACGACCGCCGCCATTTTGATTGCAGGCATCAATGGCTGCCTGAATCGCAGGTGCATCATTGAAAATTCCGTCACCAATGGCACCATAATCATGCACATTATAAATCATATATGCTCCCATCTGCGTGATTATCGCAATTATTATTTAGTTCATGAACATGGCGGTCTGGTTCCCTGTTTATGTGAGTCATACTTTATCACAGGTTTTACGCCGGGTCAATAGGAAATTCAATTTCCTTCTGCTGAACCGGTATTTCGGTTGTGTACTCAAAATTATGTGTTTTTGACTGTTTGCGGAATGTTCTGGGGGATACGCCGAGGATGCCTCTGAAGCAGTCCTTAAAGTAATTACTGCTGTTGAACCCGCAGTCAACCGCAATTTTTGTTACTGAATCATCGGTTGTCAAAAGCATCTGACAGGACTGTTTGATCCGGATATAATTCAGATACTCCTTAAAGGTTACACCTGTGACTTTCTTGAATTTTCTTGACAGATAGGTGGGACTTAAACTTATATTCTCGGCCACTTCTTCAAGAGTCAGAGGCAATGTATAATTCTCAGCGATAAAACGAAGGGATGTATCAATATCAGAGCTTATATCACTGGTATGCTTCAGCTGTTCATATACAAAGATGCCATTTCTCTGAACAAGCAGCAGAAATGAAAGCATTTGAAGCATAAGAAACTCATAAGAGTACTCATCCGGAATATTATTCTCTTCAAGCATATGCTTTAACAGATCCTCCAGATATGCCCGCCCCTTCTTGTCGATGATTACCTTACCTGAGCGGCAGAGCTTATCCATAATATCCTGATGCTTCTGCCAGAAATCAGCAGGGATGACATCAAGCTGGCAGCAGACAATAATGCGTTCACACGGAACAAGACCTTCGTAACTGGTGCTGTGAGAATCACCGGCTGATACAATGAACAGATCACCTGCCGACAGGTGATATAGTACATTATTTACTGTATAAATACAGCTTCCGGTCTTTAGATAAAAGATCTCGCAATACTCGTGAAAATGTTCATATGTCATGGTAAAGGTTGGTACACGAATCTGTTTGTCGATATAAATTCCCTGATTTTTTTCTTCTGTATACATAGAAATCGGCCTTTCGACTGGATTGATGATACATCAGGGCATTATGCATTTTATATATCATATGCCCTGAAATTTAAGTTTTAGTTGTTGAATTATATCACTGATAGTGAAAAGCAACAAGCGCTATTCGGTGAAAATTTTATGAAAGAGCAAAAAATCTGTGGTATTTTTAAGAAACGCATAATTATTTAGTATTATTTGAGAAGCCAGGCATATAAAATAGAGCCATAAATTACAGAACATCAGATTTTCAAAAATCGGTCTGGGGAATTTGATTTTTTGTGATTTATGAATAAAATATCCGTATTGGGAGGATGGAAAAGGAGATGTTTATGAAGAAAAAGTTATTAACAGTTTTATTAGTGGTCACGATGGTATTCAGTATTACAGCCTGCGGCAAGAACACAGAAGGAAACAGTGCAGTGCAGGATAATACAGCACAGAATTCAGCACAGGATAATACTCAGAGCAGTACAGCTCAGAACAGTACAACAGCAAATGATACAGCAGCGAGCGATACAACAGGTACTGATCAGGGAAGTGATGATGCGGTTGTGGAGGAAGAACCAATAACACTTCGTATGGCTTGGTGGGGATCACAGACAAGACATGACAGAACCGTTCAGGTCATTGAAATGTATGAGGCTGCAAACCCGAATGTAACTATCGAATATGAATTCTATTCGTTTGACGATTATTTTACAAAGCTGAAGACACTTGTTGCGGCAGATCAGGTATGGGATATATTCCAGCTTGGCGGAAATTTCCCGATGTACATGGATAAGATCTATTTTCTGAATGAATTCATTGCTTCAGGAGTAGTGGATACTTCCAATATTCCGGATGCATACCTGAAGATCACACAGGATACAGAAGGTAACCAGATCGGTCTTTCTAATGGTCTGAACACCTATGGTATAGCATATGATGTTGACATGTTCAACGAAGCTGGTGTTGCATTACCTTCTGATACATGGACATGGGATGATTATGCAGCTGCAGCAGAAGCTATTAAAGCAGCAACCGGACACTTTGGAACATCAGGATTTACTTCCTCTGATTTTATTGCAGGCTGCTCGACTTACATCGGACAGCAGGGAAGCATCGGTCAGTATTCCTTCTTTAATCTCGATTTGTCAGGTATGGGATTTGATGATCCGTCAATGCTTGAAGGCTATATTCAGATGCGTGCCGACCTGATCAATGACGGAGCATCACCGGATGCAGGAGCTGAAATCGAAATAACAAATATCGAGAATGACTTCCTTGTAACAGGTGAAGCGGGCATGACATGGGTTGCTGTCAACCAGTTCCCGACCATCTATGATATCTGCAAGGCAGAAGGCAGAACTCTTGCACTTGCGACCATTCCGAGAGTGACAAGCGACGGTCCCTCCGGAGCAGCAATCCAGTCATCACAGATGCTCTGTGTATCACAGGACAGCGAGAACAAAGAAGCGGCAGCAGCATTTATCAGCTGGTTCCAGAACAGTGAAGAATGCAACGCAGTTCTTCAGGGAGAAAGAGGAATTCCGGTCAATACGAATGTACGCGAAAGCCTCAAGTCTACCGCAACAGAGGGACAGCAGATCATGTATGATTTTGTAGACCTGGTCGGAACTTTTGAAGTACCGGATAAGATCAATGTACTTAGTCCGGATGGACAGGATATGGTAGTAGACCTGTATCGTAATTATATTCAGCAGGTAGTATCAGGAGAGATTACGGCAGCAGAAGCGGCTCAAAGAACATATGACGACGCAAAGGCAATATTTGAGTAAATAAAAATTTTGGGCACACTTATGATAAGTGTAGTATACTTAAAGGTAAGTGTGCCTTTATAATCTCTGACAACTTTTGCATTACAGAAAGGAGGACTCAGCTTGAAAAACAAAACAGCATCTCTTTCAACTTCTAAATGGAAAAGATTTGTTCATAACGAGACAACAGTGGGACATTTGTTCGCTGCACCATTTATATTTGGATTTATCTGTTTTTCCCTGATCCCAATACTGACATCATTTTATTATTCCTTTACCGATTTTTCAATGGGAGCAAAGACAGTCTCTCTGGTCGGACTAAAAAACTTTTCTTTACTGTTTCATGATGAGATTTTTGTTAAATCACTTGGCATTACATTGAAATATGTGTTTATCTCAGTTCCGTTAAAACTTACCTTTGCCTTGTTCGTTGCTTATCTTCTGACCAGAAAAAGCAGAATGGTAACTTTGTACCGTTCCCTTTATTATGTTCCCTCGCTGGTCGGCGGCAGCGTGGCTGTAGCACTGGTGTGGAAGCAGCTGTTTGCTCGAAAGGGTCTGTTCAATACAGTGCTTGCGAGTATCGGACTTGAAACAATCAACTGGTTCGGTGATCAGAAATTATCTATCTATCCTTTGATTTTGATGAGTGTATGGCAGTTTGGATCATCAATGATCATATTTGCTGCCGGATTAAAAGAGATTCCTTTATCGTATTATGAAGCTGCAAAGATCGACGGAGCAAACGGCTTTCAGACATTTTTCAAAATAACCCTGCCTTGTCTGTCTCCTATTATTTTATATAATCTGGTCATGCAGACAATTTCTGCTTTTTTGGTATTCACACAGGCCTTTATTATCACGCAGGGCGGTCCTAATAATTCAACGATGATGTACGCACTTTATGTCTATAATCAGGCATTTAAATACAATAATATGGGATATGCTTGTGCTATGTCCTGGTTCATGCTTGTTATCATGAGCATTATCACCCTGGTAATATTTAAGTCTTCAAAAATGTGGGTATTCAGTGAGTCGGGAGACTAGGAGGGGTGAACATGAAAGTTAAAAAGAACATGAAAAAGACCTTTTATCATGTCTTTGTCGTATTGTTCGGGTTTGGCATGGTGTATCCGGTATTATGGATGATCAGCGGATCCTTTAAAGACAATGCGGAGATATTAAGAGGAACTTTAAGTCTGCTGACTGAGAATTTCAAGCTGACCAATTATGTTACCGGATGGAAAGGCTTTTCAGGGATAACATTTGCTACTTTTTTCAAGAATTCATTTTTTATAACGACAGCAGCAACATTTGGAACTGTGCTCAGTTCATCGCTTGTCGCTTATTCACTGTCAAGGGTCAGATTCAAAGGGAGAAAGTTCTGGTTCATCTGTATGCTTGCAACTATGATGCTCCCGGGACAGGTCATCATGATACCTTCCTTTATGATCTGGTATAATCTGGGGCTGGCAAACAGCTATGTTCCACTGATTCTTCCGTATTTTTGCGGACAAGCATTCTTTATCTATCAGATGATGCAATTCATGACAGGTATACCAAGAGAGCTCGACGAGGCAGCGACCATTGACGGCTGCAGTAAGTACAGTATATATTCCAATATTATATTACCTCTGCTAAAGCCTTCCATTGTAACAACAGTCATCATTCAGTTCTATTGGAAATGGGATGACTATATGGGACCTCTGCTATACTTAAGCAAACCGCAGTCATATACAGTGTCACTTGCCATCAAGTTGTTTGCGGATGCTTCATCGACTACGGATTATGGCGCAATGTTTGCCATGTCAACCCTGTCACTGATTCCTGTATTTCTGATCTTCCTGTTTTTCAACCGTTATCTTGTACAAGGCATCGGCACGAGCGGACTAAAGGGCTGAGACTGGCTTTCCTGCAGAGCAGGCACACAGCAGGTTCAGATTACCTGAAAACAGCATGTGTAATTCTAAAAAGAATGACAAATTGCAGACATGCAAATCGAAAAAACGAAAAAGACAGGAGACAGACGATGATACAAAATCCGATTCTGAAGGGCTTCTGCCCGGACCCCTGCATTGTAAGGGCGGGCGATGATTACTATATAGCGACATCGACCTTTGAATGGTGGCCCGGGGTCAAACTGTTTCATTCGAAAGACCTGCAGAACTGGAAGCAGATCATATCTCCTTTACGGAGCGAAAAACAACTTTCCTTGATTGGTGATCCGACGTCAGGCGGTGTATGGGCTCCGGGGTTCAGCTGTGACAAAGAGAAGTTCTATCTTGTTTACACAGATGTAAAAACAAAAAAAGGCCGATATTACAATACGCACAATTACCTTATATATACTGATGATTTATATAAGGAATGGTCGGAACCGGTCTATCTTAACAGTGTAGGATTTGATGCTGATCTATTTCATGACACGGACGGAAAAAAATATCTTGTCAATATGCTGAACGGATTTAAGGGAATAACGCTTACAGAGCTTGATACAAAAACATTTCATCCACTCGGAAAAAGAAAGCTGATCTATCAAGGTTCGGGGATCGGCTGTACAGAAGGGCCGCATCTTTATCATATTGGAGCATGGTATTACCTCCTGACGGCAGAAGGCGGCACAGGATATGATCATTGTGTCACTATAGCAAGATCAGAAAATATATGGGGACCCTATATAACAGCACCGAGCAACCCGATTCTGACTTCGGACAGGCATGATATGAATGCGCTGCAAAAGTGCGGACACGCTGCTCTTATGGAAACTCAGTATGGAGAATGGTATATGGTTCACCTGTGTTCGAGACCGCTTCGCGGGGAGCAATGGTGCAATCTCGGCAGGGAAACAGCGATCCAGAAAATAATATGGGAGGATGGATGGCCAAGACTTGCATGCGGCGGCATAATTGCACAGAACAGCACAGCTGAGCCCATAGGGATATTTTCGCAGGAAAATATTGAGTCACAGACGTTTTTTGATGATTTTAATGAATGTGCGCCGGATGTCAGATACAGTTCACCGCGCGCAGATTACCGCACCTTTGCTTCCTGCAGAGAAAGAAAAGGATATCTTCGTATGTATGGTCAGGAATCCATGAATTCGCTGCATCATGTTTCATTACTGGCTGTACGGCAGCAGGCGGTAAACTGCACGGCAGAAACTGCGATGGATTTTTTGCCGGAATATGAGGAGCAGCTGGCAGGACTGAGCTATATGTATGATGCCATGCATTTTTATATATTTGGTAAAACTGCAGACGAGGAAAATAATGCTGTACTTGTCCTGATAAAAAGCGATGGCGGCATTATTTCGGATGAAATCGACAGAATCAGGATCCCTGCAGAGGGTACCGTAGTCCTACGCTGTGAAACAGTCGATAACGGACAGTCGGTCATTTTTTCCTATGCAGTCGATGACGAATGGGTAAAAATCGACAAAAAGCTGACAACGCAGATCATGACGGATGAGCACTGCCGCGGATTCACAGGAGCTCACTTTGGTATGTATGTTCATGATATGACGGGAGAAAAGCAATATGCGGATTTTGATTATTTTTCGATGAAAGAGAATAACAGGGAAACGGTGCAGGAGAGAGAAACGAAATGATAAATACCAAAGTACGGTTTCAGACTTCTGATGAGCTGCTGGACAAATTAGTTCACACTGCAGAACAAAAATCAATTCAGAACATCAAGGATTTTGCCGGCAGAAAAGTTCTGATCGAAGGCGGAGGTTATGAGAAGATCTGGCTTGAGACACAGCCCATGGGCGGTGAAATGTATGCGAAGCGTAATATGGAGACAGGCTTGAATAATCAGCTGCTTTTTATGGAGCACGCGAGAAGTGACGGGAGGATTCCCGGCAGTATAGCGCTCATAGATGGAGTAGTCACACCGCAGTTCAATAAATTTCAGGGCTTTTGCTTTCCGGCACCGGCTCTCGATATGTATTATCTGTCCGGTAAAGACAACGCATATCTGACACTGCTGTATGACACACTGGAGCGGTTCGACGCCTATCTTTGGAGCGTACGTGACTCCGACAAAGACGGTTGTCTTGAGACATGGTGCAAATATGACACCGGAGAAGACCATGCCATGCGTTATAAGGATGCGCCGGATGCCTGGACAGAGGAAATACCGCCAGCAGGCTGCGAAGCAGTGCCGATAGCATCCATAGATGTCATGAGCTACTCTTATTCGGCAAGAGAAACTTTGTCAAAGATCAGCAGGATCATACATCATGAGGAACTTGAAAGACAATGGCTCGTGAAGGCAAAGGAAGTAAAAGATAAAATCAAGGATTACCTATGGAATGAAGAGCTGGGAATATGTCTTGACAGGGATAAGAATCATGCTGTCATGCCGGTCATGATGCACAACAGTCTTCGTGCGATGTACTGGAACAGCCTGTCTCTGGATATGGCGAAACGATTTGTCATGGAACATCTATTGAATCCCGATGAATTCTGGACAAATATGCCGCTGCCGTCTGTCGCTGTAAATGATCCGCTGTTTCGAAATATAACAACAAATAACTGGAGCGGACAAGCTGAAGCCCTGACATATCAGAGAGCAGTCAGAGCCCTGTCCAATTACGGATTTGAATGGATGATTCCGGTACTTGGGAGCAAGCTATGTCAGGCAATCGGCAGTAATTGTGTCTTTGTTCAGCAGTATGATCCGTTTACCATGCAGCCATCTTGTGTGAGTCTGGAAGGAGAACAGGATGCGTATGGTCCGGCTATGCTTTCGGTCATGGAATATGCCGCAAGAATGGCTGGAGTTCATATTGAAAGAGATCATCTTTATTTTGGAAGCTTTGAGGGAGGAGAGAGCAGCTATCACCAGGAATGGGGCGAGTATGCTTTCTCGATTGAAAATTACAGAGATAAAGCAGTAGCTTCTATTAATGGAAGAAAAATATTCGAAGCCGGTAAGAATCTGCAGATCATAACTGATCTGGCGGGTAACATAATTCAGGTCCGGCCATTAAAACAGGATAGCAATTGCCATAACATAAAAACATATACAAACATCTAAATATATAGACAATTAAATATATAAAAAAAGCTGGGGTCAAAAGGAATTTTGACCCCATGATATTTATGGCTGCTCTGGTGTTCTTTTTGGAGGGCGAGGACCAGGAAACTGATAAAAATATGTCTTCATCATTCCATTGTAGATTTTTCTATTCTTGGCTGCCTGTTTACCGATGTATTTCTGTGCATCTTCATATGATGTAATCAGATAATATGACCAGGTATCAAGGCGCTTCATGGTCTCTCCAATCTGTTTATAAAGAGCCGGAAGAGCTTCTTTATCCTCCAGTCTCTCGCCATAGGGCGGGTTTGTTATGACAAAACCGTATTTATTCGGATGTGCAAGAGCGGCGACATCACGCTGCTGAAAGTGTATCATGGAATCAACACCTGCCAGTTTTGCGTTCTGCCTGGCAGCAGCAATGATCTCTCCGTCGGCATCATATCCCTGAATACTTAATTTACAATCAGGTATTATCATGGAATTGGCTTCTTCAACAGCCGCATACCATGCTTTCTTTGGTATCATATGTGTCCATTCTTCTGAAATAAAGGAACGATTCATGCCGGGGGCTATTTTTGCTCCGATCATGGCCGCTTCAATAGGAATCGTACCGCTTCCGCAGAAGGGGTCAACAAGATGTCTGTCGGCATTCCAGGGCGTGAGCATAATCAGCGCTGCAGCTAGTGTTTCTGTAATGGGCGCTTTACTGGTCAGCTTTCGGTAACCGCGGCGGTGCAGCGATTCTCCGGAGGTGTCAAGACCAACTGTCACTATATCCTTCATCAGACTGACGCGCAGGGGAAAAGAACCGCCGGTTTCATCGAACCAGTCCATGTGATACTGTTTTTTCATACGCTCTACCATAGCTTTTTTCATGATCGACTGGATATCAGAAGGGCTGAATAATGCACTTTTAATGGAATTTGCTTTTGTGACCCAGAATTTAGCATCCTTTGGCAGGTAATTCTCCCAAGGAATTGCCTTGGTTGCCTCGAAAAGTTCATCATAGGTAACAGCCTTGAACTGGGCGACTTTTAACAGAACACGTTCTGTGGTGCGTAGAAAAATATTGGCCCGGCATATGGCGGATTCATCTCCGCGAAAAGTAACTTTTCCGTCCTCGACCAGAACAACCTCATATCCAAGATCCTGTATTTCCTGCTTCAGTACGCTTTCCAGCCCAAAATGGCAGGGAGCGATAAATTCATATTGGCTCATATATATCCTCTTTCGTAATTTTCTTTTCATTATTTATTGCAGAACATCTATGTTGTCTCAGTCTTGTTTTTCGCTGATCAGCCATTGCAGGATATCCTGCATGATTTTTTTTCGATTCAGCTCATTGAGCAGCTCATGTCTGCATTCTGCATATAATACACACTCGACATTCTTAAAGCCAAGACGGTTCAGCATGGTGAAGAAGCGGTTTACATCCCTTCCCTTGCCGCCGACTGGATCTTCTTCTCCGCTGATGATCAGAATTGGAAGATCCTTTCTTGTCTTGCTGACGTCCGCAGCCGAAACGGCCTGTGACAGAAGAAGGAACATATCATGATACATGCTGACGGTACATACAAAGCCGCAAAAGGGATCGTTGATGTACTGCCCTACAATCGTATTGTTCCTGGTCAGCCAGTCAAAGGTGGTTCTGCTGCATACTGATTTGTAAAGTTTTGAACCAAACATCATATCATTCAGCATTGGTGAATGATGACGCGGACCTTTCAGGAGCTGTATCAGTGAAGAGACAAATCTGCCGCCAAGGAGCGTAACCTTGTCAGGATGAGGTGTTCCGCACAATACGAGCCTGTCTATCTTATCATATTGCTGTATAACTGCGCGGGCAATAAAAGAACCCATGCTGTGTCCGAACAGAACAAGCTCTGCACCGCGCTGTATGGTCTTTATGTATTCAAGTATGGTAATAGCATCTGTTACGACCTTTTGAGCTCCCTGGCTGGTCGAAAAAAATCCGAGATCTTCATATTTCTTATCAGTTCCGTGACCGCGGTGATCATACAAAAAAACATCGTATCCTCTTCTTGTAAGAAATTCTGTGAAGGGAAGTTATCTTGCATGATGTTCTGCCATACCATGCAGGATCAGTATGCTTCCGCGGATAACCTCCGTGTCGGCATAATATGGATATATAACGGTGTTGTAGCCATCAACCTGTTTGATTGTCAGTTCATTCATCAGCATAGCGTAACCCCCAGTAGTTTTCTGTCTTTATTATATAGATTCTTTCGGTAAAATGCAAATCAATCTCATCTTTATTTCAGCATCCGGCTTGTGAAAAGATGAAAAACAATGTATACTGAAATCTGCATTGAGGAAGATGACAGGAGGAATCTATATTTGAAAAAACATAGTCCTTTATTATATACATTAATTTATTGTCTGATTCTGCTGCTGATCGCCGGCGGCATGTCCTATATCATCAGCGTACAGCCTGTCAGCGGTAATGATATCAGGGAACAGGAGGAGCAGGAACCAACACAGGCAGCATCCCTGGTAAAGCCTGCACAGACTGTAAAAGAGAATGATGAAAGTCATGAGACAGACAGTTCCAATGATCCATGGAGTAAAATAGAAGGTTCAGACAGCAGTTCCATACAGGAACTGGTGGGAGCGCATTGCCTGATCATCAGAAAACCGGAGGCAGGTGAAAGCGGTCTGGCACTCTCTGTTGTCAGTCAGCCTATTGACCGGCAGCTTTGTGTGACCATATCAGGATGCAGTGATGAGACATATGTTGCGGCCGACATTGCAAGGATCTCACAAGGTCAGTATTTTCAAGGTGATCCTGTGACAACTTCAGAAGGAGAGGGTGATCTTCTGTATGTACTTGATATTCAGAGCCTGACAGGAGTGAATGATGAAACTGTCATCAGTTTATGCTTTACGCTGGATACTGTGTATGAATATCAGCTTTATGAAGACGCGAGATATTATTATATCGGACTGAAAAAACCAGACGAGACGGGAAAAACAGTCATTGTACTGGATGCCGGTCATGGCGGCTGGGATACAGGAGCTTATTCAGGTGACTACCGTTATCTTGAGAAAGATATCACATTACAGATTCTTCTGGATGTAAAAGCATTGCTGGAAGCAGATGATGCTTACCTTGTATATTGCACCAGAACTACAGACAGAAGACTTACAAATGAACAAAGGAAAGCGCTTGCACTTGATGCCGGCGCGGATCTGTTCCTCAGTCTGCACTGCAGTAATGATGAAGATTCCATGAAACAGGGAGTATGCATTTACTACTCGCCGTCTGCTCAGAATACTTTTGCCGCCGATATGCTGGAGAACATTACAGCATACACAGGGTTAAAAAAGCTGGGCGTTTTTTCCGGCGATGAAGATAAGCCGCTGTTTGGCGATATGGAACTTCCGGTCATGATACTAGAGACTGGATATCTGTCAAACGACGACGATCTGAACATTTTGAAAAGCCCTGATTTTCAGCAGAAGATAGCAGATGCGGTGTATCAGTCGATCTGCAAAGGTCTGGCAGACGGATCTTTATGTGTGGAATGAGACAGCAAATCAGAGTGATGGAGAGGAAACAGATGAAACGGATCATATTTGCAACATCAAATGAAGGAAAAATGAAAGAAGTCAGAATGATACTGAATGACCTGAATTTTGAGGTGGTATCACTTAAGGAAGCGGGTATTGTGGCAGACATTATTGAGGATGGTGATACATTTGAAGCAAATGCAATCATTAAGGCGAAGGAGATAGCCAAAATATCCGGAGAGATGACACTCGCGGATGATTCAGGGCTGGAAGTTGACTATTTAGACAAAGCACCAGGTATTTATTCTGCAAGGTTTTTGGGAGAGGATACATCCTATGATATCAAGAACCGCTACATTATAGACCAGCTGGCGGGAGTACAGGAGGACAAACGTACAGCAAGGTTCGTATGCGCCATTGCCTGCTGTATGCCTGACGGAAAATGTATTACGACAAGAGGAACAGTAGAAGGCATCATCGGTCATGAACAGTCAGGCAGCAATGGATTTGGATATGATCCGATATTTTTCCTGCCGGAATATGGCTGTACCTCTGCAGAGCTATCCATGGAGAAGAAGAATGAAATCAGCCACAGAGGAAAAGCACTGAAGCTGATGAAGGATATAATTGGAGAATGGTATGAAGATTCTGATAGTCAGTGATACGCACGGACGGTGCACCAACCTTGAACGGGTGCTTGCCATGGTACGACCCATCGATCTGCTGATCCATCTGGGTGATATAGAAAGAGACAGGGATTATATCGAGGCAATCTGTGACTGCCCCATGGAGGTGGTTGCGGGAAATAATGATTTTTTGTCTTCTGACCCGAGAGAGCTGTTACTGCCCCTTGGCAATCATCTGGTATTTGCAGCTCACGGGAACCGGTATGCTGTAAACGGCGGACCGTTTCTGATTAAAAAGCAGGCAAAGGAAAAAGGAGCAGATATAGTTATGTACGGGCATACCCATGTTCCATTGGTCGACCTGTCGGACGACATATGGGTCCTGAATCCAGGGAGCCTGTCTTTACCCAGAAATTCCAGCAAGCCATCCTATATTATCATGGAAATTGACAAAGCCGGCGAAGCACATGTAACGCTGAAAAGCATATAAAAGAGCCAGGTTTTATTTTGGATCAGTTAATTTAACTGTCTGATAAAAAATGGAAACACAGCAGAATCATAGGGTATTGACATATT
>QKDK01000074.1 GCA_003252135.1 Clostridia bacterium | reverse complement strand
TATTTTACTCATCTTATTCTATATCTACTCAGTCATGTACACGAAACAAATCAGAAAAGTAGACAGCCTGCTTGCGATGGAAAAAGGATACAGTGAAAAATTAAAGATATATTCTAATATACTGGAACAGGCTCCGGTGTCTGTTTTGATATCAGATACTGAGGGAGTGATACAATATGTAAATCCTTACTACCAGAAGATATCCGGGTTTGGCAAAGATGAGGTAGTGGGGAAAAATACGAATCAAATACTTCAGGAAAAAGAACAGATCGTGCAGTATGAAAAAATATGGAGATTGCTCAAGAATGGAAAGGAATGGAGCGGCGATATAGTCAGCAGGAATAAAAATGGGGAAATATATGATGAGAAAGCTGTTATTTCTCCGATTAAAGACAGCAGCGGACAGACCACACACTATGTTTCAATCAAACAGAATCTTTCTGAAGTTAACAGAATCAGGAACCAGCTGAGCAATCAGTCATATTTTACATCACAGCTTCTGGATGTAATTCCCGGTGCCATCTTTTATACCTCAAAGGATGATTATTTTCTGGGAGGCAACAAGGAGTGCCGCAGGATTTTTGGTATCAATACAGATGAGCTTGCTGGTGTTAAGCTTTCCAAGACCATTTTTATGCTTGGAGAGAGGTACCAGAAGTACCTGCAGATGAAAGCAGAGACGCTGCAGAGCAAAGAACCCAGTGTTCGTCAGATCAGTGTGCTGTCAGAGGACACCACAGAGAGGATCGCATTGTTCAGCTTATGCCCCTTCTACCTTTCAGACAGCAGTCTTGGTGGTTTTCTGGGAATCATGACTGACATAACCGATCTGAAGCAGAACGAACTTGCGCTGGAGAATGCACTGAGGTCGACAAGAGAAGCTGCAATGGCTAAAACGACATTTTTAGCTAATATGAGCCATGAGATCCGCACACCGATGAATGCGATTCTTGGCATGACATATCTTACACTGAAAACAGATATGAACCACAAGCAGATGGATTATATTATTAAGATCCAGAATGCTGCTTCCTCATTGCTTGGAATCATCAATGAAATCCTTGATTTTTCAAAATTTGAAGCTGGTAAATTCGAGATGGAACAAACAGAATTTTCACTGGAGAATGTTCTGACCAATGCTATCGATCTGTTCATTCCAAAAGCGTTTGAAAAGCAGCTTGAGTTTTTATATCATATTCCTTCCAATCTTCCCGGCACGCTGATCGGAGATCCGCTGCGACTTGGACAGATTGTGACAAATCTGGTGAGCAATGCTGTCAAGTTCACAGAAAAAGGTGAGATTGAGGTCAATGTATCCAGAGAACAGCAATATGGGGGGAGAATCAAGCTTCGGATTTCTGTACGTGATACTGGAATAGGAATTGTTCAAAGCAGTAAGGATAAGATTTTTGAGGCATTTACTCAGATGGACAGTTCTACGACCAGAAAGTATGGGGGGACCGGTCTTGGCCTTACGATCTGCCAGCACCTTGTTGAAATGATGGATGGTGCTCTGTGGGTGGAAAGTGAATATGGGAAAGGAAGCACATTTACTTTCACTGCCTGGTTCGACTATAAAGAAGACATAGAAGACTCTGTGAAAGTGCCGGTATCACTTGAAGGTAAAAAAGTTCTTATTGTGGATGATAATCAAACAGCAGGGGATATCATCAGAGAGTATCTTGAAAATCTTCAGCTGAAAGCAGATATCGTTTCATCAGGGGAAGCTGCACTGGCACAGATCATAAATGCCGAAAGAATCCAGCAATACGCCATGGTATTCATTGACTGGCAGATGCCTGGCATGAGTGGAGCTGAAACTGCAGAAAAAATCAAAATGACCAGTGTGATCAAAACGAAACCGTTTATTTTCCTGATTACCGGCAATGAGTCCGGTGAACAAGTGAGCAGTCAGGAAGCATTCTTTGCAGATGCTTTTTTATCGAAACCAATCAGTCAGTCGGTATTGCATGATGTTATACTGAAAGTATATGAAGATTTTCATGAAGCACATAATACTTATGAAGCTGCAGCAGCTAAAGAATTTAATCTGATGGGAAAACGGATTCTGCTCGTGGAAGATAATGAGATCAACCGGCAGATCGCATATGAATTACTGACTCAGCAGGGACTTGAAGTAGAGATTGCAGAAAATGGTCTGCAGGCACTGGAGGCTGTAACTGAATCTATGAAGAACAAACCATTCCAACTGGTGCTTATGGATATCCAGATGCCAATCATGGATGGTTTTACTGCAACAGAAAAGATCCATGAAATTGATAAACAGCTTCCTGTTGTAGCAATGACAGCAAGGACCATGGAGGATGAAAAAGAGCTGTGCTACAGAGTGGGAATGAACGATCATATTGCAAAGCCCATTGATCCGTTCTATATGTTCTATACCATATCAAAATGGATTCGAAATGAGTCGTTCCATGATAATCACAAAATAAAAGAAAAATCGAAATTGCTGACAAATAAAAGTGAGTAAGGAGTGATATTATGACTGATGAACCAAGATGCCCTCACTGCAAACGCCACTGTGAGCTAAGCAGCCCGCATTGTAAAAAAGGGGAAGAATATGCGAAAGAGACCGGTTATAGTAAAATACAGAAAACCGTAAAACCTGAAAGTCCAGACAGAAAGGCTGATGAATCTGAGAAGGTTGAGATGAATGGAAAGCCAGATAAGCACGAAAAAAATGGAAAGCCTGATAAGCACAAAAAGCATGACAGGCATGATAAAAACGAAAAGCACGACAAGTTTGACAAGCATGATAAACACGATGAACATGATAAACATGAGAATCACGAAGAACATGACAAACATGAGAATCATAAAGAACATGACAAACATGACAAACATGAGAATCATAAAGAATATAAAAAAGAACACAGAGAAGAAAGAAGAGAAGAGCACAGAAAAGAGCACAGAAAAGAGCGTAGAAAAGATCATAAAGAAAAGGGTCATGAGATGAAACATGAAAAGGACAGAGAAAGTAAAATGAACAAGGGAATAAATGAAAAAGATGCTTTCAGTGATAGTAAAATGATCATAATGGAAGCGGATGAGGTGAGAGAAAAACTTACGATGCCAGTGTGCATAGAGCTTATGAAGGAAGCCTTGATCAAGTTAGAAACCAAAGAAGCGCAGCAGCCGCTGCGAAGTATCAGTCAGATACCCGGGGGAAATCTGTTCGGTTTCATGCCAGCCTGGCTGGATGATTATTTTGGAGCTAAAGTGATAACCGCTTTTCATGGAAACAGAGGTACAAAGTATCCAAGTCACATGGGATATGTCATGATGTTCGATTCAAAACATGGAGCTCCGGTCGGTATGGCCGATTGCAGCACTATAACAGAGATCAGGACAGGTGCAGTGTCTGCTGCTGCGACAAGTGTTCTTGCAAAAGATGATGCATCAAAGCTTGCGATTATCGGATGCGGTGCACAGGGAAGATCACATCTTGAGGCGATGCTCTGCGTCAGGCCTGTGAAGGAAGTTATTTGTTATGATATTATACAGGAAGCAGCAGAAGCCTTTGCAAAAGAACAGAGCATGAAATTTAATATAAATATTAAGACTGCCGGCTCTGTGGAAGAGGCAGTGAAAGATGCTGACATCATATGTACACTTACGCCAAGCAAAGAGCCTTATATGCGGGTCGAATGGATCAAAGCAGGTGCGCATATTAACGCAGTCGGAACATTTTCACCGGTTACAAGAGAACTGACATCCGATTTGATCGCTGCCTCGAAGCTTTATGCCGATCAGGTGGAGGCTATGGAAAAGGAAGCGGGGGAATATATTATTCCGCTGCAGGAAGGAAGAATAACCAGAGAGCATATTATCGGATCGATTGGCGGCGTGCTTTCCGGAAAAGTTCCTGGAAGGCAGAACGATATGGAGATTACTGTTTTTGATGCACTGGGACTTGCAGTTGAGGATGTAATATGCGGCAGGTACCTTGTCTGCAGAAAAGCATCCACAGAGCGATAAGCAGATGAATATGCAGATACACAGACATATAAAATACTAAACTAAAACATAAGGCGGACTTGAGATGAACAAAAAACATAAATTGAAAGACAGACTTCAGTATAATTTTGACAATCTGATGTCAAAGGGAACAATTACACTTGTATTACTGCTTTTTGCGGTTACAGCATTTGTTGTAATCATCACAGGACTTTTGAGCAGTGCGATTTCTGACAATGAGACCGGTAATTCAATTTGGCTCAGTCTTATGCATGCAATTGATGCCGGTACACTTGCAGGCGATGATACATCAAATATCTGGTTTGTTTTGCTTATGTCGGCGGTGACCATTTGCGGAATATTTGTAACAAGTATATTGATCGGTATCATCAGTACAGGCTTTGAACAAA
>QKDK01000107.1 GCA_003252135.1 Clostridia bacterium | reverse complement strand
TGAAAAACAAAAATTTAGTACTGCGAAGAGTTTTTATGACATTTGCAGGAATTTTAATGGCGAGTATCGGTGTTGGCATGTTCAATTTTTCAACCTTTGGTATGGACCCATTTCAGGTATTTACACATGGAGTCTGGTATAAAACGAGTCTGAGTTTTGGGCTCTTTTATATTATTATAAACTCTCTGCTGTTGTTAATTGCTTTGATCTTTGATCGAAAGAAGATTGGTCTCGGTACACTGCTGAGTGTTACCATGGTCGGATATATTGTAGACTATTCATCAAGAATCCTTAGCTTCTTTATGCCTGAACCCAGTCTGGTGCAGCGTATTGTTTTTTTGGTATTGGCAGTCGTAATCATGTGCCTTGGCTCTTCCTTTTATTACACTGCAGATCTTGGGGTGTCAACCTATGATGCGGTCGCGCTGATCCTCTCAGAAAAAACAAAATGGAAGTTCAAATTCTGTCGTCTGGGAAGTGATCTGATCTGTACGATAACCGGTGGATTGCTTGGTGCAACGGTAGGGATCGGAACAATTGTTACCGCTTTGTTCATGGGTCCGCTGATCTCATTTTTCAATGAAAAAATAGCCATCCCTATTCGATATAAGAATGCAGTAACAAAAAATCTTCATCAAGGGAAAAGGACGGAAGAAAGTATGAAAGACAAAGGAGCAGAAAATGATGAACAATGAGATCTGGTATGACCATATGGCAAATGATTTCCTGGAAGCTCTGCCTGTTGGCGGAGGAAGTCTGGGCGGTATGGTATATGGCAGGTTTCCGGAGGAAAGAATTTCTTTGAATAAAGACGATTTCTGGTCCGGAAATGGAGCAAAATCAGAATTGTCAGTGAAGCCGGAACTGATGAAGGAGCTTAGAAATAAAATATTTTCCGGTGCAATGAAAGAAGCAAATGATATGGCAGAGACAAAGATGATGTCTTCTGCATTTACCCAGTCTTATATGCCGATCGGTAATATCAGGTATCAGTTTCATAATCTTGCCGCAATTCATGGATACAGACGATGGCTTGCTATGGATGAAGGAATGGCAGTGACAGAATTTGAACAGGAAGGAAATGTTATAACAACGGAAGTCTTTTCTTCTCATGTGAGTAATGCCATTGTTGTACATATAAAAAGTTCAAAAGAACGACAGTTGTCACTTTCTGTACGAATGGATTGCCCTTTGAAACATTCCATATGCCGGAAAGAAAATTTGCTGGTCGCAATGAATATGGAAGCGCCTTATCACGCAAATCCTAATTATAATGAGGCTCCAGACTATCTTTTATACTCCGAAGATAATGCCGGTATGCGCGCAAATGCTGCTTTGGGTGTTACCTGTACTGACGGATCTGTTTTGTTGCACGGGGTGGTTTATGAAGTGGAAGCAGCATCAGAAATCACCATCTGCCTGAGTGTAACGACAGGATATAACGGATATGGAAATCCATTGACAATGTCCTACGATGAACTTTTTTCCTCAAGTTCGCTTGCCGTTCTGGCTGTACAAAACCTTACCTATGAACAGTGCAGAGACTTGCATACAAAGGACTGGAGCTCTCTTTTTCACAGGATGGCTTTCGAATTGGAAGAGGAAAAAAAAGAAAACCTGCCCATGGATGAGAGAATAAGACGAATTTCCGATGGAGCAAAGGATATCAGCATTGCAAAGACCTACTTTGATTTTGGAAGGTATCTGATGATAGCTGCATCTCGGGCGGGAAGTGAACCGACTACCTTACAGGGAATCTGGAGCGAGAAATCACGACCGGAGTGGAGCAGTAATTATACATTGAATATAAATACTGAAATGAATTACTGGATGGCAAATGTATGCAACCTTTATGAATGCGAAGAACCGCTGGTACACTTGCTAAAAGAACTGAGCCAGAGCGGTCTTGAGATAGCAAAAAATGTATATTGCAGCGAAGGCTGGGCTATCAGCCACAACACAGATCTGTGGAGATTCGGTCTCCCGGTTAATGTACCTCCAAAGCATGCGTACTGGCCAATGGGCGGTGTGTGGCTGACAGCACATCTGTATAACCGCTACCGGTATTCAAAAGATAAAGAATTCTTATTACAGACAGCATATCCTATTATGAAAGGTGCTGCAAGGTTCTGTTTGTCGTGGTTATGTGAAAATGGTGACGGCAAACTGCATACCTGTCCGTCAACATCACCTGAAAATTCCTTTTATGATCAGAATCATGAGAACTGCGGAATTGCATACTCATCCGCTATGGATATAGCATTGATTAAGGAATTATTCGGCAATATCATGGAAACAAATTCTGTATATGGGAATGATGTTGAGTTTGCTAAGGAGGTTAAAAAAGCATACGAGAGATTGCCGGAATTTCAGGTAGGTAAAAACGGACAGATACTGGAATGGTTTGAGGAGTATGAGGAGTTTGAACCGGGACACAGACACTTTTCTGCTTTGTATGGCTTATTCCCGGGTCAGGTAATCAATGAATACGAGACACCGGACCTTATGAAAGCTTGTGAAAAACTGATCCAAAACAGAATTTCATATGGCGGCGGACACACAGGCTGGAGCTGCGCATGGCTGATCAATCTGTACGCAAGACTGGGGCATGGAGACGATGCACTTCATTATCTGAATCATCTTTTCCAGACAATGACAGCGGATAATCTTTTTGATCTTCATCCGCCACTGGGCATAACTGTGAATGAAACAGAAGTATTCCAGATCGATGGAAACTTAGGAGCAGTGTCTGGAATCAGCATGATGCTTGTGCAGAGCATCCTGGATGAAATCAGAATTTTACCGGCATTACCGACTGATTGGAATAGTGGAAGCGTAAAAGGATTACGAACATTTAACGGGTTTGAGATCGATATTACCTGGAAAAACGGACATTTGACAGAAGCCGTTCTGACTTCACTTCATGGAGCGCAGGCAAAGTTGAAATACAGTCAAGATCTGGCTGTTAAATCATCGGAAAACGAGAATGTAAGTATTCACGTTGATCCCTATGGCAGAACTTGTTTTGAGACACAGGCCGGATCGGTATTTAAAATAAAAGTAATATAATTGTTCTTCCTTAGTCATCAAAGTTCACTAACAGAATTCCGTTCGACATACTCAATCGGCAGCAGAACTTTTTGCGACAGGATATGTTCACCATGTAATCTTGATAATAATAGAGTAACTGCAATGCGCCCGATTTCTTCTTTTGGAACATGAAAGGTTGTAAGAGGAGGATTGGCGTATTGTGACATCTCGATATCAGACATACCAATAACACAGATCTGGTCGGGAACACGTACGCTATTATTATAAAAGCTGTTCATGGCAGCCATGGCCATCAGATCGCTGGCGGCAAAGATGGCAGTAGGAAGATCACTTTCTTTGCATAGAGCATCAATTTTTTGTATACAAAGTTCTTCTTTCCATTCACAGTCTATGATCCAGTTGCGGCGCATCGGTAAACCTGCTTTATACATAGCTACCAGATAACCTTGAAAGCGCTTGCTGTCATGAAGTGTGCTTCCTTCTCCGCTTCCGCCAACAAATCCGATTTTTTTATGCCCTTTTTTTATTAATAGTTCGGTTGCCAAAATTCCGCTCTGCAGATGATCGTATCCCACATCATCAATATCATCCCGTAGTGTATCAATGCCAACGATAGCTGACACTTTACTTTTTATTGACTGGTACAGAGTGTCAGAGAGCGGATCCATCAGGATCAATCCATCCAGAGCCTCTCGAAAAATGGAATCGAATTGTTCTTTTTCCTGCAGCAAAGGAGCTGCTTTGATGAATTTCAGGTCAATACCGGACTTTCTGAGGCTGCCTTCTATACCGGCAAGAACAGACATATAATAAGGATCATTGTACCCTTTTTTTGTTACACGCAGAATACAGCCGATCTTCCGGTTTTTTAAGGGAAATTCGGCTTTTCTTTTTGTGTTTTTATGTGAAGCAGGAATTGCATAGTTCAGTTCCATGACAGCATGAAGAACAGAATTTTTTGTCTTTTCGGTCATTTTATAAGTGGTATCATTATTCAGGATCCGTGATACCGTAGCTGTTGAAACATTAGCAAGTCTGGCGACGTCTCGTATTGTGCTCATCTTTTCTCCTGTCATAAAGGGTGAATGAGTTAATCATTCGTCCTTTTTCTTTCTTATAGAATTGTTACGAATTATCTTCTTAAAAGAGTGAAAATGTAAAATAATAATGTTACGTTGTTGTTACGTAATAAAAATACTATGTTCCGCATTAAATGTCAAGAAAAACAAGTAATTAAGACATGAGATTATTTACAGAAATAAGCCTTCGTGTTACTATAGGTGAAACAAAGAAACAAATACGTAACACTATGCTTGTTACGTAATGGTTGTATGACGTATTCTGCTGAACTGCAAGTTATTGAGCGTGTCTTGCTTCCAGTCAATGCCTGTTTCCAGTCAATGCCTGTTTCCAGTCAATGCCTGTTTCCAGTCAATGCCTGTTTCCAGTCAATGCCTGTTTTCAGTCAATGCCTGTTTCCGAGCATACAAGTTTTGAAGGCATTGATAGTTGCCGAGCATAATAAGCAGCCGTACAACGTAAACAGAAGTTTTCATTATAAATCAACTACCGGTTCATGAAAGGATATCTATGGCTGAATTTGAATTTTTCATCGTAAATAGTTTATGTAAAGTGTTCCCGGATCATATTACCGGTGAAAGCAGTGAACCGGTTAAGGTTTCTATACTTTCAGAAGAAGTACCCGCTATACAGCTTGTCTACAAAAAAATAAAAGGACATCCAGATTTTCAGCATGAGTTCTGCGTTGAAGTGACAGGTCTTCCGACACCGGCGCGTATCAGGGATGTAGAACTGGTTTCTTCTGCATTTCCCTGCTATGAGGAAGTGGACGAGAACTATCTGACAACACTGCCCGGACTTTTCCCGGATCTTTTGTTACCGAAAGAAGATAATGTTATTGTTCCGCTAAGCGGGCAGTACAAAGCGTTATGGATCGATATTCCGGATACGAAACAACTGAAAGGCAGTTACTCTGCTACCATTCAGATCAGCACAAAGGAGTATTCCAATACAGGAGTTGGTACGTTGTATAAGATTCCGGAAGAAGAAAAAATAAGTTTTTTTCTGTCATTCGAACTGGATGTTGCAGATGCATCGCTTTCCAAACAGGAATTGATTCATACGGAATGGTTTCACAGTGATTGCCTCGCTGACTATTATAAGACAGCTGTATTCAGCGAAGAATACTGGAGGGTTGTTGAAAATCAGATTCGTATGGCGGGAACGGAACATGGAATCAATATGCTTATGGCACCTGTTTTTACTCCTGCGCTTGATACGGCCATCAATGGAGAACGAACGACGGTGCAGCTTGTCACAATTGAAAAGAAAGAGAGATACACTTTTAATTTTGATAAACTGGTGCGCTGGTGTGCAATATGCCGGAAGTATGGAATCGAATATATAGAGGTTCCGCATTTTTTTACGCAATGGGGAGCAAAAGCAACACCCAAAATTATTATAAGGGAAAATGGAAAAGATGAGAGGATGTTTGGCTGGCATGTACCGGCTGACGATGCGGAATACAGAATCTTTCTGGAGCAGTTCATACCTGCCTTGCAAGAGAAGCTGCGGGAGTGTGGCTATGAAAAAGATCACATCTTCTTTCATATATCAGATGAACCAAGTGCCAGGGATGAAGAAGGGTATCAGCGAGCTTACCATATGGTATCAGACCTTTTGGATGGATGGCAGATCATAGATGCGCTCAGTGAATATCCGTATTATGAAAAAGGTCTGGTGAAGACACCGATCCCTTCGAGCAGCAGTATACAGGAATTCATCGACCATAAAGTACCGTGTCTCTGGGTCTACTATTGCTGTGGGCAGACCGTGAAAGTACCGAACCGATTCTTTGCCATGCCAAGTGCAAGGAACCGGATCATGGGATTGCTTATGTATCTTTACGATATCAAAGGCTTCCTGCACTGGGGTTATAATTTTTATAATTCCAGATTGTCAAAAAGGCTTATCGATCCTTTTTTTGACACCCATGGTACGTATGCATTTCCATCCGGTGACCCATTTCTTGTTTATCCCGGAACCGATGGAGAAGTATGGTCTTCCCTGCGCGCTCAGGTACAAATGGAAGGTCTGTATGATATGCGGGCATTAAAAAAGCTGGAAGAACTGGCTGGAAGAAAGCGTGTTCTTGAACTTGTCTATGAGGATAAAAAGCAGCCGTTTACCTTTGAAGACTACCCACAGGAAACGGATTATCTGGTAAAGCTGCGGGAGAGAGTAACAAAGGAAATAAACCGATGTATAGAAAAGAGCAAGGGATGAAACTATATATTATTGAAAAAATAGAGGATAGAACGCAGGTTGACTGGGAATCGATTAAACCTGCGTATATACTTAATTATCCATGGGATAAGCTTCAATACCGGCCCAGAACACAAGCCAAAGCTTACTACACAGACGAGGGGCTGGGAATCCGGTTTCATGTGGAAGAAAAAGAGATAACAGCAAGACATTGTTCTATGAATGATGATGTATATAAAGACAGCTGTGTTGAGTTCTTTGTGAATCCGGATCCCGGAAATGAGAAAAAATACATCAATTTTGAATTTAATGCGCTCGGTGTGTTTCTCATACAGATTGGGGAAAACAGGAGCAATCGAACCTTTCTGTCAGAATATGATGAAAGTTTTTTTGATATAAAGACATCGGTAACAAAAAGGAACCGAGAAAGCTATCATGAAGACTTCTGGACACTGGAATTTTTTATCCCATTTCATTTTATAAAACGTTGGTACAATGAATTGACGATAAAAAAAGGATCCTGCCTGGCCGGTAATTTTTATAAGTGCGGGGATGAGACGATGCAGCCTCATTATGGATGCTGGAACCCTGTAGTAAGTGAAGTACCGGATTTTCACAGACCGGAGTGTTTTGGAACACTTCTTCTGCAGTAAATAACATAAACAGCATATGAAATACCGGTACTTTTAAGAAAATGACAAAGAAAACTGTATAAACGGAAAGTTAGCGAAGGAAACAAAAGATATGAGAAGGTAAAAAAGTAAGTGAAGTACCCAAAGATATGTGAAGGAATAATGATAAGTGAAGGAAACAATAAGTATGTCAGAAATGATAAATCAGGAAATCATGCAGGCAGTGTCGAACTTTTTGATTGAAGGAGAGCTGCTCAGTTTTGAAAAATACGGGAATGGTCATATTAATGACACTTATCTGATCGTGATGAAAGATCAGAAGCGAACAATAAAATATATACTGCAGAGAATCAACCATGTTGTATTCAAAGACCCTGAAAAGTTAATGGAGAATATTTCAGGAGTAACAGCATTCATTAGAAAAAGCATAGAGAAGGCAGCAGGGGATAGTAGTCGTGAAGTTCTGACTGTTATAAATACAAAGACAGGAGCTCCTTTGTATAAGGACGGTATAGGTCATTTCTGGCGGATGTATCTGTTTATTGTAGATTCCAAATGTCTTGAAAAGGTCAGCAGACCGGAAGATTTTTATCAGAGTGCCGTGGCATTTGGCAGGTTCCAAAAACAACTGGCTGATTTTGATGCTTTCAGTCTTCATGAGACAATAAAGGATTTTCATAATACACCGGCTCGTTTTATAAAGTTCTGTCAGGCAGTACACTCAGATCCATATAACAGAGCAGCAAAAGTCGCTCAGGAGATCGCATTCTTTATGGAAAGAGAAGATGATATGAAGGTCTGTCTTGCTGCTTTTGAAGACGGAAGAATACCATTTCGGGTCACACACAATGATACAAAGTTAAATAATGTGATGCTGGATAATAAAACAGGAGTGGGACTGTGTGTCATTGACCTTGACACGGTCATGCCTGGACTGGCAGTATTTGATTTTGGTGATTCTATACGATTTGGAGCAAATACGGCAGCAGAAGATGAATGTGATCTCAAAAAGGTACATCTTGACATGGTCCTGTTTGAAACGTATGTTGATGGATTTTTACATGGATGTGATGGTAGTCTTACGAAAGAAGAGACGGCACTGCTTTCCTATGGGGCCAAAACAATGACACTGGAATGTGGTATTCGTTTTATGACAGATTATCTGGAAGGTGATACATACTTTAAGATTTATAGAGAGAATCACAACCTGGACCGTTGCCGTACACAGATTGCGCTGGTTCAGGACATGGAAGCAAAGTGGTCTGAAATGGAGAAGATCGTAAAGCGGTATACAAAGTAAAATAATGATAGTTAACAAATAGAGAATATATCAATGTGAGCTGCTTTACTGTGGATCACATTTTTTATGTAAAAAATGTATAATAAAGATTCGGTTCCCAATCAATTGTAAAGTGAAAGAAAGAATGTTACGATAGTAGAAAGAGAAGGCTGAATGAGTAGATTGCTATGAGTTGACATATTAATGCTTTAAGGAATGTTGTAAAAAAAGTAATTATGAGGAGTGCATATGGAAAAGAATGGTGATGGATTTATGGGTTTATCCTGCATCGTCAGCGGATGCGAGGCGTTTCTTCAGGAAAACAGCAATATTACAGCGAATGGAGAGCAAAGATTCACCTTACAATGCAAAGAAGGGGAAGGAATATTAAGATTCAATGCGGCAAGGACTGCAGGGATAACCAGAAAAGATTCAGATTTGTTCAGTTTATGTCTGTCACAGAAGACGGTTGAAATAAAATGCAACGATGTACTTTGGATACTTCCCTTTGATGAAGCAAAAGAGAAAACCGTGTTCCTTCAGGGAGCAGGAATGATGACGGCACAAGTAAAAGCTGACGGAGTTGAAGTAACACTTGAACAGGGGGCGTATACCATTCATGTATATAACTGCTGGCCGGCCTGCGATATCCTCGGAAAGCGCTTATCTCTTCGGTTTGCAGGTGGTGAAGAACTGGAAAAAGCATATGCACATTTTTACTGGGATACACTGGTTCCTTCCGTAATCGAAAAGACCGATGCTGCTTCTTATCCGGATCCCATGGGCTATGTGCTAAGCACACTGCAGCCGGGAGAATACGCAGGAACCTATCCAGATGTGGATCACGAATTCCAGAGCAAGGGGAGAATTGCGCTGGGTGGTGAGGCGGAACTTGCTGTCGTACGGAGAATGATGGAGCTGCAATTTCGCATGATGCGGGAAGACCCAGTGGGACTGTGGCGTGCACCTTGTGCAGTACAGCCGTCAGGAGACAGAGAATATCATGTTCGAAGAGACAGCCTGGACCATTCTGAAAATGCGGAAATGTTCCTCGTCACCGGAAATATAGAAATCTTAAGTACAGCCTGGATGTATTATGCTGCAACAAAGAATTACCACTGGTTGGAGTCACACATAGAAGAACTGGAAGGAGCCGCTTCTTTACTGGAACATTTAACAGACCGCAACGGAAAGCTTTGGTCTGATGTATACTACGAAGATCAGGTTATAAAGGATGGCATGGAATGCATGTCGGCGGCAATGGCAGCAGCCGGATTAACAAAACTGGCTGAACTGGAACATATTTTAAAACGTAATGAGATGGAAAGACATTGCCGATCGTTATCCGACAAAATTGCACAGACAATGACAAAATCAATTCCTCATGGATTCTGGGATACAGATAAGCAGCGTTTTGCTGACTGGATCGATAGAAGCGGGAAGGTTCATGATCACATTCATCTTCTGGCAAACTGTCTTCCGGTGTTGTTTGGTTATGCCACGAAAGAGCAGAAAATAGCAGTAAATTCACTTATTGAAGAGAATTTTGCGGAATACCAGCGATTTCCGACATTTTTATCTCCAAGCATTGCAGACTATACACCGGATGAGATAGGAAGCGGCGGGCCGTATGACTTATGTGCCGCAGGCCGTTACTGGTGCTGGGATGCTTCCTACTGGGCAGGGCGAGGAAGAGGCGATATCCTCAGTGAGCAGATTAAGAAGGTCGTGTCCCAGGCACTGACCGATGGATACCGTATGGGTGAACGATATGATATGAATCATGTTTATTATAAGGATGACAAGAACTGGCATGGTGCTGCTTATTATTATGAGTACCCATGTGTTTTCCTCTATGTACTCATTCGGGAATACTTGGGAATACGAAAGGGACTGTTGTCAGACATTGAACTCCGTCCTGTACTTGACCGGTTTGGAAGTGTCTATGCTGAGAATTATGGCATTGAATATTCTTATCAGGAAAATGATTTCACTGTTTCAAACAGAGCAGATAAAGACCTGACAATCAGACTGGATCTGCAGTTTCTTTATCCAGATAAGAAGATTTGTGGTATGAATGGAGAGATAGCAATAGAAGATGTGCTTGTTATAAGACAAGGCGAGAAGTTGTTACTCACAGCAGCGAAGTAAGCGGATAGTATCTGTGCGTGAAAGATAAGCAGAAAGCGAGGAAATGTATGAATGCTATATTTAAAAGGATCAGTGTCAGAACCTTCGAGAACAGAGCGATTGAGGATGAAAAGATCGAATTGTTAATGAGAGCAGCCATGGCTTCACCCTCCGCAGGCAATCAGCAGCCATGGGAATTCTATATTGTTACTGATAAGGACAAACTTATGCAGCTTTCAGAAAGCAGTCCCTTTGCCGGCTGCACAGAGCATGCACCTATGGCAATCGTGACCTGCTACAGAAAAGAGATCCGATTGCCTGAATATGCTAACATTGATATTAGCGCCTGTGCAGAGAATATCCTGCTTGAAGCAGAAGAAGTAGGACTGGGTGCCGTATGGCTTGGAATCGCGCCGATCAAGGAGCGAATGAAAGCTGTGAAGCACATCCTTGATATTCCCTCTCATTTAGAAGCATTTGCAATCATTCCCTGCGGGTATCCGGCAGAATTCAGAGAGCAGCAGGATCGATTTGAGAAAGAGCGTATTCATTATGTTGGGTGACATTATTGATATAAAAGTAAAAGGATTACATAACTAGATTGATTTTGACGAATGTTTATTTCTTGCCTTCATTTTCAAAGTCAAGAGATCAACCTAATACATTCAAACAATCAAAGTTCCAACAGCTTTTGGATCTCTGCTTTTGATATTACACCGACCGACCTCTTAACTTCTTCTCCAGACTTGAAACAGAGCAACGCAGGAATTGAAACTACATTTAGCTTCTGTGCCAGGTCACCGGCTTCGTCAGCATTTACTTTTACTACTTTTATATGGTCATTTTCCAGTGCCACCTGATCGACAACTGGGCCAAGCATCCTGCATGGTCCGCACCAGGGTGCCCAGACATCCATTAATACCGGTAAAGCTGAATGCAATACTTCCTGTTCAAAATTTTTACTGTTTACACTTATAATATTCATGATTATACTCCATTCCAGTGCTGTTAGGTATACACTTTCAGGTATCCTCGGCACATATCAAGTTTGTTATTTCAGGTTTGTCATATCAAGCTTGCCATATCAGGTATGTTATTTCAGGTTTGTCATTTTTTATTTCTTGGACTTCCAGCTTCTTACATCAGCGATGCAACACATTCTTCTACAAGTTTCATATCTGCCGTTGGTTCAAATCTTGCAACAACTTCTCCGTTTCTGTCGATTATAAATTTTGTGAAATTCCATTTGATATCTGGATTTTTTTTATAATCTTTATCAATTCTTAGCAGATTGGCAGCCATCGCGATCGCTTTAATACCTTTGCCAAAACCTTCAAATCCTTTCTGGCTTTTCAGATATGCAAAGAGAGGAGCTTCATGCGGTCCATTTACATCTGATTTTTTCATCTGCGGAAATTTTGTATTATACTTTAGTGTACAAAATTCATGGATTTCTTCATCGGATCCCGGCGTCTGTCCTGCAAACTGGTTGCACGGTATATCAATTACTTCAAAACCCTGCCCATGATACTTTTCATACATTGATTCTATGGGAGCATACTGCGGTGTAAAACCGCACCCTGTCGCTGTATTCACAACCAGTATGACCTTTCCTTTGTACTCTGATAATGAAATCTCTTTATTATCCGCTGTTGTAACTGACAAATTATATATGTTCATGTACATTCTCCTTTTAATTTGAATTCGCAATTAAATTGCATACAATTTATATAAATGCATTGTACACAATTTGATTATGGATGTCAATAGTTTTTTTGATTTTCTCGCTTTCGCATTTATAGCATGAAAACAGCAGGAAAAAGACAGAGCCTTTTTACATTCAATGGTAAGCTGTGGAGATTGAGAGTTTAAGCTTTTTTTGTTATAATAGTTAAAGATGTACTTAAATTACAAGACAATGGTAAATAGGTTCAAGGAAGAATGAGTGATTCGAGGTGGAGCATGGAATTGATAAATGTCGGTAATAGAATCATTAATAGCTATCTGTACAAAATACAGGACGGTTATGTATTAATTGATACAGGATATGAGCATAGTTTTTCAGGCTTTATAAAAAAAATTGAGAAAAAGGGGATTTCACCAAACGATATATCATATATTTTTCTGACTCATGCACATGATGATCATGCGGGCTTTATGAATCAGTTACTTCGAATAAATCCTGTTCTGAAAGTTATCGTTCATCCAAAGGCCTTGGAAATTCTGTATCGTGGACAGAACTCATTCCATGGTGGCTGTACAAGCCATCTGGCTCTTGGCTTTTGTCATCTGATGGCTCTTATGGGTAAAGGGGATCATTATTTTCCGCCATGCGATGTAGAGTTTGAAAACAGATTTATTATTTTATCAGAAGAAAATCGGAATAGCACCGAACAAATTATAGGCGGTAAGATATACGAAACACCGGGACACACGGCGGATTCAATATCATTATTACACAAAGAGGGTACACTATTCTGCGGTGATGCAGCCATGAATGGTCTGCCCAGCCGGCATAGAATAACAATATGGGTCGAAAATAAAGAAGCGTTCATAGATTCTTGGAAACAGATCATTGATTTACATCCGGCTGCTGTACTTCCGGCACACGGAAAAGCATTTTCGTATGAACAGTTAATCAAAAATTTGAGATATGCAAAAGACATGTTCCTCAGACCATTAGCAACATCGAAATAGCTTGGCTGTATGTTCAAGAGTGTTGTTATGCCAATACATTAACTGGCTGGCTTTCAACAATTAGAAGTTATAGATGCCAATCGTTGTTCATATTAAAATCAAAAACTTACAAAAGATGGATATATAATACCCACCCTTTGTAAGCTGTCCGACTACATTAATGGTGACTTAATATTATAGATGCATGAATGCTGCATTATCTATAACAGTCTTGCTATCTTTGGCAAGATTTGTCTATCCGTTTTTCGCTTTCTTAAGCTCTTCAATATCGAACTTGCCCATTTTCAAGAATGCTTTTGTGACCCTCCCGGCTTCTTCCGGTGTAGCACCAGCAAAAATCTCTCCCATGATGGAAGGTACGATCTGCCACGATAAACCAAAACGGTCTTTCAGCCAGCCGCATTGTTCTGCTTCCGGGACGAAGGATAATTTATTCCAGTAATAATCGATTTCCATCTGATCCTTACAGCCGATCATGAGGGAAAAAGCTTCATTGAAGGAATCGTCACCACCGAAGCCATGATCCATGACGACAAAATCCATTCCAAGGAATGAGATTTCTGCATAATTGACAATGGATCGTTTGTCTTTTGCTTCGCCTTCCCGGTACCTGCTGACCGGTCCAAGGGATGCGCCGGGCAGTACGGATTCATAGAATTTCAAAGCTTCCTCTGCTTTTCCGCACTGCGCCCCCTGAAAAAGGAGTACAGGACGAATCTGTCTTTGTCTTTCACTTACACTCGTTTTGTCCATCAGGATAAGCTGCCAGTTCAGTCCATATTTATCAGAGAACCATACATAATATGGACTAAAGGGATATTCACCAAGCGGCATCAGCACATTTCCGTCTTTTGATAACTGGGAATAGAATTCATCTATCTCTTCCTTTGATGTGCAATATACCATAAAGGATAGTGACGAATTAAACCGGAATTCAGGACCGGCACCGATGGACTGTACTTCCAGTCCAAGCAGTTTAACGGTTATCATATCGCAGTCGCCGGACGGAGTATCGTAGATCTTCTCCACTCCAAGGATCTTAGAATCGGGAAAAACAGATGTATAAAATTCAGCTGCTTCCATGGCGTTCTTATCGAACCATAGGTACGGTATTACTTTCTGGGTGTTTTCTATATAAGCTTTAAAATTATCAAGGATCGCCTGCCAGCCTGCCCTCTGCATCTCAACGGGATTTTGAGATTCCGGATCAAAGGATACCTGAACCTGTGTCTCTTCTCCTTCCGAACTGAAAGTCACAGTTGCTTTTCTGCCGTCTCCTAACGTATATCGAATTAATTCATTCGTAATTATCTCTTCGTAAATTCCCCAGAAGTCAAAGCCAAAGCTTCCGTCCTTTGCTTCCATACGGGAGGAGAACTTACCACCAGGTCTTAGGTCATTTTCTGATTTTGTCGTATGCCAGTCTAAAGAAGCGTAGTTCCATCTCACAATGTGTTCTGGTTTGGTGTAGCATTCCCACACCTGATCCACCGGTCTTGATACCTTACAGCTTATCTGTATCTGTTCCATGCATCTTCCTCCTTTTGATCTGATTTTCTTCATTATAGTTCTGCTTTACTTTATTTGCAATGTGATTACAGAATTCAGCATACTGTTTTGCATTTGGGGATATGTTCAATAAAATCTATACTTGAATCGGGTTTCGCACAAATATACGTGATTTGCCATAAATATTGAAGAAATGCTGAAAATGCTTAAAAATAAATTTGAAGAAATGCATAAATAACAGAATTATGATATTGAAGAAATGCATAAATCGATATATAATAATTTTGAAGAAATGTAAAACCAATGAAGAATTGTAAAACCAATGAAGAATTGGAGGAGAAGCTATGTATTTTATAAGAAAAGCATACAAAGAATTATTAGAATGGAAAGAGAAATATGCTGATAAATATGCCGTACTTCTTGAAGGTGCAAGACGAGTTGGAAAATCGACGATCGCAGAGCATTTTGCCGCAAATGAATATAAATCATATATATTAATTGATTTTTCAGAGGCATCAAACGAAGTAAAAGACTGCTTTGATGACATTCATAATATTGATATGTTTTTCTTGCGATTACAAGCTATAACGGGAGTTGACTTAGTTTTGCATGAGTCTGTCATAATTTTTGACGAAGTGCAATTATTTCCGAAAGCACGACAGGCAATCAAACATTTGGTAAAAGACGGAAGATACCATTATATTGAGACAGGATCATTAATCTCAATAAAAAAGAATGTGAAAGATATTTTAATTCCGTCTGAGGAAATGAAAATTCAAGTGCATCCAATGAACTATGAAGAATTTTGTGACGCAACTGGAAATAATTATTCTATGCTGGAAAACTTATACGATATGAACAAAAGTATAGGTCAGGCAGTAAATCGAAAACTTATGCGTGATATTAGATTATATATGGCCATAGGTGGGATGCCACAGGTAGTCGAGGCATTTTTAAATGGCGAGAATTTTTCTGTGATTGACCAAGTGAAACGTCAGATTATCAAGTTATATGAAGAAGACTTTATGAAAATAGATTCGTCCGGAAGGTTATCTGCCATGTATCATTCTATTCCGGCACAATTGTCGAAGGATATAAAAAGATATCGTGTTGCTACTGCACTTGGTAAAAGAAAAACTTCAAAAGATGATAATCTTATATATGACCTGATTGACTCAAAAACTGTTTTACCGTGTTATAATTCGACAGATCCGGGATCCAGCTTGTCTCTTACGAAAGACCTTGATAGTTATAAGCTATATATTGCGGATACTGGGTTGTTTATTACACTAATGTTCATAGATAGACCAGTTACGGAAAATGAAATATACAAAAAATTGTTAGCAGACAAACTTCCTGCGAATTTGGGTTATTTATATGAAAATGTTGTTGCCCAAATGTTAACTGCATCAGGAAGAGAGCTTTATTACCATACATGGGAAAAAGAAGGAAGCACGCACTATTATGAAATAGATTTTTTAGTGTCGCAGGGATCAAAAGTGTCAGCAATAGAGGTTAAATCTGCAGGAACTGGAAAACATGAATCGTTGACAGAATTTAAGAAACGATATTCTAAACATATAAAAGATTGCTGCGTTATTTCAC
>QKDK01000187.1 GCA_003252135.1 Clostridia bacterium | reverse complement strand
CAATTCATGCAATGCCTGCAAAGCAGTATCTAACTCTTCTTGTGATGTTTCAGGAACAAAACTGAATCTGATCGTTGACTCAAGCAGTGCGGGCTCAAGCCCGATTGCCTTTAATGTCCCGCTGATGGCAGGATGATTCGATGCACATGCTGAACCTGCTGATACATAAATCCCTTTACCTTCAAGCGCATGCAGCAGCACTTCACTTCTGACATCAGCAAAGCTTGCACTTACAACATGAGGTGCGGTTGCTTCTATGGCTTCTGCAATAACATTTCCAGTCAGTCTGTCATAGCTGACAGCATTGACTGTTACTCCTTCCATTTTTATCAGTTCAGAAACAAAATACTGTTTTAAACTATACATATGTTTTCTGTTTTTTTCAAGATTTTTATACATAAGGGATGCTGCCGCACCAATTCCGGCTATTCCTGGCACATTCAGGGTTCCTGACCGCATATTATTCTGATGGCCTCCTCCAAGCATTAGAGGTCTGACTTTGCATTTTTCCCTGATATATAAGAATCCTGTTCCTTTGGGACCATGTATTTTGTGACCGCTGACAGAAAGTAGATCAATGCCCTCTTTCTTTGGGTTGATTTTATATTTTCCAAATGCCTGTATAGCATCTACATGAAATAATATCTCGGGATTTTTTTCATGGATCGTTTTTGCTATGGCAGCGACATCTGCAACAGCTCCCAGCTCGTTATTCACATACATGACAGAGACCAGTATTGTGTCTTCACAGATCAAATTCTGTAATTGTTCCAGCGAAATATGTCCCTGACTGTCGACTTCCAAAAAGCTGATCGAAAAACCGAATTCTTCCAGAAAAAGTAATGGATTATATACAGAAGGATGCTCAAAATTCGTTGTTATGATATGTTTTCCGGCTCTCTGATTGGCAAGTGCCGCACCTATCAGAGCAAGATTATTAGATTCAGTGCCGCCTGAGGTAAATACAAGCTCTTTGGCAGATACCTTCAGTATATCCGCAATCGTCTTTGCTGCTTCTTTCACATACTGCTCCGCAACAACACCCATATAATGCATGGAGGATGGATTCCCATAGTCCTGCAATGCTGCCTTTGACATGATCTGCTCTGCTTCCTTGTAAAGGCTTGTCGTTGCAGCATTATCAAGATAAATGCCCATTATTCATCCTCCAGTTCAAACATGATTATGGAAAGTATGGCCAGGCCTGCTGTTTCCGTGCGAAGGATGCGCTTTCCAAGAGTAATGGGAACAACGCCATGCTTCATGGATTCTTCGATTTCCTTCTCGTCAAAACCGCCTTCTGGTCCTATAAAGATAGCGGCTGTCTTTTTACCATGCAGCGCCTTCACTGTCTCTCTCGTCTGCTTTATACCTTCTGCATGCTCATAAGGAATTAGTGCAGCATCCATCTGCTCTGCTCTTTTTAACGCTTCTTTGTAACTTACAGGTTTCCCCACCACAGGAATTATGCCACGGCCTGATTGTTTTGCTGCAGCTTCTGCAATGGACTGCCATCTTTCATTCAGCTTGCTTTCCTTTTTATCGTCCTCGATCTTCACTATGGTTCTGGCTGTTACGACCGGTACGATTTCATGAACCCCCAGCTCTACTGCTTTTTGTATGATCAATTCCATTTTGTCTTTTTTAGGGAGTCCCTGAAACAGGCACAGGCGGATGCCAAGTTCTGCCTTTGTTTCCCTCGTAGAATCTATGTGAACGAGAATCTCACTGCCTGCCATTTCGTTTATGGTGCAGATATATTCCCGGCCATTTCCATCACTTAGAACCACCTGTTCCCCCAGCTTCATACGCAGGACATTTTTCATGTGATTCACATCTCCACCGGTTATCCTGATCGTTGTTTCAGATACGTTCGATGGCTCAACATAAAAATGATACATATAACCCCATTTCTGCGCATGATCTCTGCGCATAAAAAGTTTGGTTCTTTCAAACTTTATAGTTGATGCTGTTCTTTTCTGGCAACGAAGGAAACCCAGTCACCCATAACAGTTTTTTCAACGATTTCAAACCCATTGCTGACAAGTGCTTTTTCCACAGCATCCTGCTTGGTATTAATTATACCTGAGCTGATAAATATCCCATTCGGTTTCATGAAATCGCCTGCCACTTCGCTTAAGGGGATAATAATATCAGCCAGTATATTGGCAACTACTACATCATACCGGTGCAGACCGATCTGGCTGCGCAGTGCATCCATACTGATCACATTGCCTGTGAGAAATTCCATGCAGTCTGAATAGTGACGAAGTGAAGCGGAATCTGTTACCTGAATTGCTTTCATGCGGTTCATCATCACGTTTTCAACTGTGGTCTTTACAGCATTATCATCTACATCGGTACCGGCCACATAACCAGCCCCGAATAATCTGCCAGCAATAGAAAGAATTCCGCTGCCGCAGCCAACATCAAGCAGCCAGTCATCTGATTTCAAATACTTTTTCAGGTTAATAATACACAGCTTTGTCGTTTCATGAGAACCGGTTCCAAAGGCAGTTCCGGGATCGATCTCTATGATCTGCTTTCCTGTCATTTCGCCAGTCATCTCTTCCCATGTCGGTTTGATCCATAAGGTATCATCAATGGCAAACGGTTTAAAAAATGCTTTCCAGTTGTTGATCCAGTCTTTATCCTCTGTATCAGAACAACTGATCGTTCCTGCGCCAACAGTAACGAACTGAGCAAGCTCTTCCATCTGTTCTTTGATGGCCTGCAAAACAGCTTCTGTATCTTCTGATTCCTCAAGATAAAAGCTGATCTTTGCCACTCCGTCATCTTCTCCTAGCTCAGGCAGTATATCAATGAACATCCTTTCTTTGTCTGCCGCAGATAACGGCACCTTATCTTCTATTTCAACTCCTGCGATACCTAGTTCTCCCAGCATGGCACTGATAAGATCTTCTGCCTGAGTTGTTGTCGTTATTGTCAGCTTTGTCCATTTCATATCTGCTCCTACTCTGTGCAGCTTATCTGCACACGCACAAAATATATGTCAGTTTTCACAGACATATATTTTATTCGTATTCTTTATTCAATTTAAAACCTTTTGTATCATGTCTCATTTTACTGAGTATAACAACTTTTATTATATCTGTACAGCATTAACATTTACTTCCAGAATTTTTTCTTGCTCTTATCTGGACCGGATTTTTCTTTTTCACCTGTTGCTTCTTCAAACTGATGCAGCAGTTCCTTCTGCTCATTTGTAAGTTTGGTCGGAACCTGAACAACAAGAGTCACATAATGATCACCGCGGGTCTGTTTATTTCCATGCATCGGCACACCTTTACCGCGCAGGCGGATTCTGGTATCAGTCTGTGTTCCCGGTTTTACTTCATATAATACATCGCCGTCTACCGTCGTAATCCTGACATCACCGCCAAGTGCTGCTCTTGCAAAGGAGATCGGTGCACTGGAGTAAATATCAAATTCCTGACGCTGGAAGATCTGATGACTGGAAACTGCAACTTCAACTAAAAGATCGCCGCGTTCACCGCCGTTGCTTCCCGGTTCACCTTTTCCCCTGATACGAATTGCCTGACCATTATCAATACCGGCAGGAACTGATATCTGCAGTTTTTTCTTTCTGGTTATGAAGCCGCTGCCGTAACAGTCCGGACACTTTTCTTTGATGATCTTACCGGTTCCGCGGCAGTCAGGACAGGCCTGCACATTGCGAACTGTACCAAACAAAGACTGGGATGTAAATGTCACCTGACCTCTTCCGCCGCATTTGCTGCAGGTCTCAGCCGTTGTTCCTGCTTTAGCACCGGAACCGTGACAGGTCTCGCATTCTTCCTTCAGATTCAGTTCTATTTCTTTTTCAGTGCCAAATACCGCTTCTTCAAAAGTAATACGGATTCCGGCTCTGAGATTATTACCTCTTGCCGGCCCGTTATAATTAGCACGACGGCTCCTGCCGCCAAATAAATCGCCAAAGATATCTCCAAAGATATCGCCGACGTCCATTCCGCTGAAGTCAAATCCACCGGCGCCTGGTCCGCCCTGCTCAAAAGCAGCATGGCCAAACTGATCATACTGTCTGCGCTTTTCAGCATCACTAAGTACCCCGTACGCTTCCGATGCCTCTTTGAACTTCATCTCAGCATTCTTATCGCCTGGGTTCATATCGGGATGGTACTGCTTCGCGACTTTACGGTATGCTTTTTTTATCTCATCATCAGAGGCACCTTTTGCAATACCAAGGACCTCATAATAATCTCTTTTATCAGCCATAAAATTCCTCCGCCATTTCTGCTTCAAAAGTCATTCCGAAGGAAAATCCTCCGGAATGACCAAAATAATTAAAAATCAGATTAGATTTCTCTGTAATCGCCGTCAACAACATCATCTTCCGGCGCGCTGCCCTGGGACTGTCCGCCCATATTCATAT
>QKDK01000383.1 GCA_003252135.1 Clostridia bacterium | reverse complement strand
GTATAATGTTATACTTCGGGAGTATGACAAAAGACAACTAAAGAACCGATACGATTTAGACCTCCGGGTTCAGGAGGTCTATCGTTGCGTTCCAAAAATAAAAAAACTGGAAGAAGAGATTGCTCACAACTCTGTACAATGGGCAAGGCGTTCTCTTTCAGGCAATAAAAATGCGGTGGATGATCTGGTCAACGCTAATCTGGTTCTTGCAAAAGAAAAAGAAGCTCTGCTCATACAGCACGGATACTCTCCTGACTACCTGCTCTTACATTATCATTGCCCTGATTGCCGGGATACAGGATATATCGGGGATGAAAAATGCCATTGCTTTAAGCAGGCCATTGTTGATCTGCTCTATTCGCAGTCCAGCATACGAAGCATTATAGAAAAAGAAAATTTTCAGACTTTTTCTTTCCGCTATTACTCCGACTCAACAGTCGATAAACTTACAGGGCTGACACCTCTGGCCAACATACAAAAAGTTGTCTCCATTGCAAAACAATTTGTAGAAAGATTTGACGAAACCTATACCAATCTGTTATTATACGGGAACACCGGTGTCGGTAAGACATTTCTTTCGAACTGTATCGCAAAGGAACTGATCGACAGCGCTCATACGGTCATATATCTGACTTCCTTCCAGCTTTTTGACCTGTTGGAAAAGTACAAATTCAATCATGATGAAGCAAAGGAAGAAAACTTTGACAGGCTGGAATATATCCTGCAGTGCGATCTTCTTATCATTGACGATCTTGGCACAGAACTTGTGAATGCCTTCGTCAATTCTCAATTCTTTATGTGCATCAACGAACGGCATCTTCGGCAGAAATCGACCATTATTTCTACCAATCTGTCATTCGAGCAAATTCAAAATACATACAGCGAACGTATCTTTTCACGTATTACCAGCCATTACATCTTGTTGAAAATTCTGGGTGAAGACATTCGTTTCAAAAAATCATTATAGGAGGACCAAAGAAAATGGCCAGACAGCAGTTACTGTTGGAATCAATACCGGTCGGAACACTGGGTATCATTGCACTTGAGAGCAGTGAGGCAATGGGTCAAAAAGTGAATAACTATATTGCAGAGTGGAGAAACGAAAGGGAAAGTGAGCATACATCTAATATTGCATTTTACGGATATAAGCGTGAATCCTACCTGATCAACGCCATCTGTCCCAGATTCGGTACTGGAGAATCCAAAGGATATCTGAAAGAAACCATCCGTGGTGATGACATTTACCTTCTTGTTGATGTTTGTAATTACAGCCTGACCTACACCGTATGCGGCCACGAAAATCACATGTCTCCCGATGACCATTACCAGGATCTCAAGAGAATCATATCCGCTCTTGGCGGAAAAGCCCGTCGAATTACGGTCATCATGCCTTACCTGTACGAAAGCCGCCAGCATAAACGTAATTCTAGAGAATCCCTGGACTGTGCCCTTGCCCTGCAGGAGCTCACCAATATGGGCGTTGAAAGCATCATTACCTTCGATGCTCATGATCCGCGTGTGCAGAATGCCATCCCTCTGCGTACTTTTGAGACCATCAAGCCTACCTACCAGTTCATCAAGGCACTGCTTCGCAACGTTCCGGATCTTCAGGTAGATGCCGAGCATATGATGATCATCAGTCCGGATGAGGGTGCCATGGAACGCGGTGTTTATTTTGCCAATGTTCTCGGTGTCGGTATGGGTATGTTCTACAAACGCCGCGATTACACTGTCATTGAAAATGGACGTAATCCGATCGTTGCTCACGAATTCCTTGGTGATGATCTGGAAGGGAAGGATGTTATCGTTATCGATGACATGATCTCCTCCGGTGACAGCATGTTCGATGTTGCAAAGGAATTAAAGAAAAGAAAAGCAAACCGCATCTTTGTATGTGCTACCTTTGGTCTTTTCACCAACGGTCTGGAACGTTTTGACGAAGCTTACAAGTCCGGTCTGTTCTACCGTATTATAACGACGAACCTGATCTACCAGACACCGGAGCTTTTGTCAAAGCCATGGTACATTACAGCAGATATGAGCAAGTATATCGCACTTTTGATCGATACACTGAATCATGACAAATCAATCAGTTCCCTTCTCGATCCGACAGAACGAATCCGCAAGATCCTGACAAAGTACAAGAAATAATGTATGACTTTTTTGTCTCTCCCTTCTCACACCGGGAGAAGTTTTGAAAGTCACTCACTCTTGATTTTTATATCATAACGAAGGCCCATGACCAGCAGCTTTGGAATCATTCCAAGCAGCAGGTCATGGGCCTTTTAGCAAATTGTAATTCTTTTATCTAAAACATTTTTCCGTTCATGGTATAAACAACGTACCTGTAAGCTTACTCAACGGTATTGAAAATCTCAGCAAGCGGAGAGTCTGCATTTAACACCAGTGTCTTATTATCTCCGACCATGGCTGCCTTTGCGGCGTCCAGTGACAATACAAAGGTATAAAAATCACTGCGGGATTCATCTGCATATACTTCTGATAATATCTTCATATACTCCGCTTCGCCGCTGGCAATCGTCATTTCTGCCTCGGACTGTGCCTGCGACACGCTTACTGTCACTTCATAATCTGTCTGATTTTTGATCTTCTGTGCTTCCGCTTCACCCTCCGCTGTGTAGGTCGCTGCCTTATTGTTTCTTTCAGAAATCATTCGGGTGTAAACAGCTGTTTTATTATCACTTGGAAGATCAAGGTGCTTTGTTTCTACTGAAATCAGATTGATCCCGTACTGCTTCATGGTATTTCCGATATTATTCATGATCTCCTGATTCAATGCGCCGTCACGGCCGCTGATGACATCGACCTGATCCATGCTGCTGATAACTGCTTTCACAGAATTGTAAACAGTTGTGTTGATACGGCTCTCAGCATTGATCAGAGAGTTCAGGCTCTGTACGAACAGCTTTGGATCCTCGATCTGCCAAAGAACATAGCAGTCTGCGACCATGCTCTTTTTATCCTGCGTTATAACATCTGAAGCTGCCATATCATATATCTGTATGGATTTTGGAAGTGTTGACGTTGTCTGGATAAACGGAATTTTGAGATTTAATCCGGCATCTGATACAATTCTCTCGACCTTTCCAAACTGCTTGACAAGTGTGTACTGATTCTGATAGGTAACAAAATATGCAGTGTTAAAACCTATGACCAGAAGAAGCGCTGCTATAACAAGAATTACCTTCAGACCTGTTCTCTTTGGTCTGATCCGTTCAATATCACTCATTACCTGTCACCTCCCCATTACTTTGTGTAACCGTCTGATCATAGCTGATAAAGGAATCCAGCGGCAGGATCTTTTGTACGCCGCTTTCTGTATTATCAATGATAACAGTCAGATCAGGAAGAATCTCTTCCATCGCTTCATAGAACATACGCTGTTTGGTGATCAGCGGGTACTTAATATATTCTTCATATAATGCATTAAATCGTGAGGCCTGACCATTTGCTTCATTGATACGTGCTTCTTTCTGTGCTTCGGCTTCTTTCAAAATCTGGTCGACCTGCGCTTCAGCAGCCGGCAGCTTTTCATTTCTGTATTTATTAGCATTGTTCACTGCTGTTTCTGCATCCTGTTTTGCAGTTTCTACCGCTTTAAAGGCTTCCAGAACTTCTGTTGTCGGCGGTTCAGCATCCTGAATGGTAATATTGATCAGCTGAATACCGATCTTGTTGATTTCCAGCTGTTCCATGATCTTAGCCTTGATATTGGCCTGAATTTCATTCTTGCCAGTAGTGATCACGCTATCCACATCATAAAGACCGATCTGGGAACGAATGCAGGACAAAGCAACATTTTTCAGGATAATGACCGGCTCATCAGATGCATACAGGGCCAGCACGGGGTCATTCACTTTGTATTCCACGTAAAAATCAACATTAACAAAATTAAAATCTGAAGTGATCATTAACGATTCATCTTCAATCGACTCTCCGGTGCTTTCATTGTATCCAATCGCAAATCCTTTAATTGTCGTATCTACCTTTTCCACCTTTTGAATAAAAGGGATTTTAAAATGCAGACCTGGTTCAGAAACTCTCTGCGGAGTACCAAATGTTGTAACTACTGCCTGTTCCTGTTCTTTAATCGTATAAAATGAATTAAATGCAAGAATCAGAAGCAACAGCGCAAGTACTCCCAGTAAGACAAAACGTATGATTGTTTTTGTCGAAGGGTTATGATTCATATTTTTATCCTTTCCTTTTGATTTCATAATTTTTTACACAACTCCTTCCTCATTCTAGCCTGATTGTTTTTAAAAAGCAAGAAAGTTGAGCGAATCGGGTAAAATATGTTGTGGAGACATTTACTTTCTTATGAAAAAATAGTATACTGTTACACATATTGGTATTCAGATTTCATCTGATTTTTAGTATATTTATGCGCTTTTGT
>QKDK01000017.1 GCA_003252135.1 Clostridia bacterium | reverse complement strand
GTATCATATATGCGCTGTCACCATATCATTTTGCAAGAGGGATGGAACATTTCGAATTGTCAAACATTGCAGTAATACCAGTTGGTTTATGGTTGGCTTTTTGTATATTAAATGATGATTATGAAGATATAGATAAGTTGATTTCGAGAAAAACCAGTTTATTGAGAAAAACATTCATTTTTGCGGCATCAGTTTATTTGGGTTTTTCATATGGATATTATCCGGCCTTTATGATGATAGTGATGAGCATTGCTTTACTTATTAAAATGTTAAGGAAGAAAAGCTATAAACCGCTAATAAGAGAAGGTTTTATAATCTATATTACAGGCGCTTCTTTTTTTATAACAACCCTGCCAAATCGAATATATGATCAGATGAATGGAACAAATCTATTGGTGACGAATAGATATCCAAGAGAATCAGAGATTTATTCGCTAAGATTGATTCAATTATTATTGCCAAACAGCAATACACGTTTTATATTTTTAAGAGATATAACAAACAAATATAATGCTGCTTCAATTATGATTAATGAAAACGTTACGGCAGCGATGGGACTCGTAGCTGTATTTTGCTTACTATTCTTATGCATTTGGTTTTTCTATTCTTATATTATGAAACAAAAATTAGAAATCGGACATAATTTAGATTTCTTGGCAATAACAACAATAATTATATTTGTTGTATGTACATTTGGCGGGATAGGTGCTGTGTTTGCTTACTTCATTTCGCCACAGATTCGGTGCTGGAACAGAGGGAGCATCGTTATAGTATGTCTTGTTCTTGCAGCAGGAGCTATTCAGCTTAGTTATTCATTAAAAAAAGTCAAAAAAGTATGGATTGGAGTTATAAGCATCGTGATTTTGACTTTTGCCATGTTTGATCAGTTACCGGATTATGAAGTTGGATGGCAGGATAACATAAAGCAAACAACCGCAGAATATGAAGACTTTTTTAATGAGCTGGAGAATATTGCTTCAAACTCTATGATATATCAGCTTCCGTTTATACAAAGTTTTGAGGTTGCAGAAAAAAATGATGAAGGATATTATGCTTCTTCGCTGCCATACATTTTTACAAAAACTATTCGCTGGAGTTATGGCGGTATAACAGGTCGGGATGAAGCAGCAATGAATTTGTATATCCAGGATGGGAAAACTTTAGAGTTTTTATACGGTATAATTGAAGCCGGCTTTACTGGCGTTTTGATTGATACATATGCATATGAAGATGCAGGAGAATCAGTAAATAGTTTCTATACGGCAGATCTTGGATTAGATGCTATTAAATCAGCGGATGGACGTTATTATTATTATTTAATTGAATCCATTAAGAGTAACATTGACAGTGAATAGACTTCTTTAGCAGAGTGGATACAAAACATTGGAGAGCTTTTGAAACATGGTATCAGACTTACCCTCTCCAGTATTCCAGCGTTTCTTTCAGTGTCTCCAGAAGCGGAATCTTAGCCTCCCACCCTGTCTCTTTTCTTAGTTTTTCCGTATCTGCCTCGATGTCAGGCACATCAACAGGTCTGAGTTTTTTCTCATCCACAAGAATTTTTATATCGACGGTGGATAAAGCCAGAATATGCCCCAGCAGCTCTTTGATTTCGATGGATCTTCCGCTGCCGACATTATAAGTCTCACCTCGCTGCCCCTTTTGTATAATCGCCGAGTATGCTCTGACAACATCACGCACATCAGTAAAATCTCGTTTGGCGCTTAGATTTCCGACGTACAATACTGGTTCGTTCATTCCCTTTTCAATCTCGGCAACCTGCTTGCAAAAATCAGCTACGACAAAAAGCGGAGCCTGATTTGGACCGATGTGATTAAAAGCACGAACCATCATGATATCCATCTGATAGGCTTTGGCATAAATAGAACCGATCATGTTCTGGCATGCTTTTGTCGCGGCATAGATATTGCCAGGACGCAGGAGCGTATTCTCCTTTATGGGAGTCTCATCCGGAAGGATGGCACCATATTCTTCGCCTGAACCAATAAGTAAGATACGTGGATTGTAATCGGCTATCCCGCGGATCGCATCAAGAACATTGACACTTCCTTTGATATTGATATCGACTGTCAGCGCAGGATCCTTCCATGACAAAGCGACAGAGCTTTGCGCTGCAAGATGAAAGATAAAATCAGGACGCTCTTTATCTAACAAACTGGTAATTGCTTCCTTGTCGAGTATATCCAGATCGTATGTTTCAATATTCTCTTTTTCTATGGTTTCCCTTGGCAGCTTTGTTGTGACAACAGACCATTTGCAATCCTTCTGCAAATGGTCTGTCAGGTAGTTTCCAACAAAACCTGCAGCACCGATGATTAATGCTTTCATAGATTTTATCCTTTATTCAATATTTGCAATTCTGATTTCTTTTTCAACAAGCATCATATCCTGATCGACCATACGTTTTACAAGCTCTGCAAAAGGGATTTCTCTGGTCCAGCCAAGGACTTTTTCTGCTTTTTCAGGATTTCCAAGCAGTACATCGACTTCAGCGGGACGAAAGAACTTAGGGTTGATCTTTACAATCGTTTTACCGCTTGCTTTATCAAGACCGATCTCATCGACACCGCTTCCCTGCCATTCGATTGTAATTCCGACATGAGCAAATGCAGTTTCCACAAATTCGCGGACTGTTCTTGTTTCATTGGTCGCAATGACATAGTCATCCGGAGTATCCTGCTGCAGCATAAGCCACATGGCACGAACATAGTCTTTCGAATGTCCCCAGTCACGCTTTGAATCCATATTGCCCAGTTCTACATATTCCTGAACACCATGCCTGATCCTTGCTACGGCATCTGTGATCTTTCTGGTCACAAATTCTTTGCCGCGGCGCTCGCTTTCATGGTTGAACAAAATTCCGCTGCAGGAGAATAAATTATAACTCTCACGATAATTTTTCGTGATCCAGTGGCCGTACAGTTTAGCTACACCATATGGACTTCTTGGATAGAACGGAGTTGTTTCTTTTTGCGGCATCTCCTGAACCAGTCCGAACATTTCACTGGTAGATGCCTGATAAAAACGAGCAGCAGGCTTTACGATACGGATCGCCTCCAGTATATTTGTTACACCCAGAGCATCGATCTCAGTCGTAGCAAGCGGCTGTTCCCAGCTTGTAGCAACAAAAGACTGAGCAGCAAGATTATATACTTCATCAGCCTGAGACTGTTTCATGGCAGAAATTAAAGAAATCGGATCAGTCATGTCTGCGTAGATAAAGGTGACTTTATCCTTCAGATGTTCTGCATTACCATAATCAACTACACTTTTTCTCCGCATAATACCATACACATGATAGCCTTTTTCAAGTAAAAGTTCGGCCAGATAAGAACCGTCCTGACCTGTGATTCCTGTTATTAATGCATTCTTCATATGATTTATTCTCCTTGCTGTCGCAACATTTATTATATATATTCGGAACGATTGCATATTTTCAGATTTTCTAAAACTTTTTTAATATCATTTGCATGGTTTTTATCACAGATCAGCGTTGCATCTTCCGTATCAACTATGATTAAATCTTCCAGGCCGACAGTTGCTATCAGCTTGCTGGAACCTTCAATGATGCAATTTTTGGTTCCGATGGTGATGATGTTGCCATTCACGATGTTGCCCAGTTCATTTGATTTTTTAAACCGCTCAATGGCAAGCCAGGATCCTACATCATCCCATCCAAAACTTCCTGAGAGGATGAAAATATCACTTGCTTTTTCCATGATTCCATAATCAATGGATTCGGCTGTGAAGGCAGAAAAATTCTTAACAAGAGCAAAATCCTGCTCAGAAGTACCGATCGCATTCTGAATGCGCAGTAATCCTTCGTATGTGGAAGGCATATAAGCTTCGAGATTGGAAAGGATAGAAGATACCTTCCAGATGAACATTCCGCTGTTCCATAAATACTCTTCGCTGGCAAGATATTCTTTTGCAAGCTCGAGGTTAGGTTTTTCCACAAATCTGTCAACGGAGAAGGCACGTTTATAAACATTGTCAGTTGAAAATTTAATATAACCATATCCAGTTTCCGGATAATCCGGTGTAATACCAATGGTAACAAGATTTTTATTTGATTCGGCGACTTCGCAGGCGTCTTCCAGGGTATTGATGAAAAGATGATTATATTTAATCAAATGATCGGAAGGCAGAACAATCATTAATGCATCAGAGTATTTTTTGGCTATATGAACGGCGCCTAACCCTATGCATGGTGCTGTATTTCTGCTGACCGGTTCACAAAGGATGTTTTCCTCTGGAATATCCGGAAGCTGCTGTCTGACAAGCGACTTGTACTCCTGATTTGTAGCAATATAGATATCTTCCATTGCTACAAGAGGAAGGATGCGTTCAATTGTCAGCTGTATCATTGTTTTACCGTCATCAGTCAGTGAAAGGAATTGTTTCGGCAGATTCTTCCGGCTGCGCGGCCAAAA
>QKDK01000183.1 GCA_003252135.1 Clostridia bacterium | reverse complement strand
AAGTATAAATGTTTTTAACCCGTGCTAATCATTTCAAACAGAAAAGAGGCATTATGAAATTATTCCATCTTTCAGATCTGCATATAGGAAAACAGCTTCATCAATATAATCTTGCAGAAAGCCAATGCTTTATTCTTGATCAGATAGCAGATCGTATCAGAGAACACAAGCCGGACGCAGTACTTATAGCAGGCGATATTTTTGACCGGTCGGCACCGTCAGGAGAAGCATATACCATATTTGATGATTTCTTAAACAAGATAGCAGCTATTCTGCCGGCAATTCCCGTCATGATTATTTCGGGAAATCATGATTCGGCCAGAAGACTGCAGTATGCCAGCAGTTTTTTTGAAAAAAGCAGTATATTTATTTCTGCCTTACCCCCTCAGAACGAGACTGAATATCTGAAGAAAGTAACATGTACGGACGAATTTGGAGAGGTGGATTTTTATCTTTTACCTTTTGTAAAACCAGGATACGTCAGGCACCTTTTCCCGGAAGGTATTGTTACAGATTACGGTAGTGCTGTCAAAGCTATTCTTCAACGGGAGAATATTGATTTTTCAAAAAGGAATGTATTAATTTCCCATCAGTTCTATGTGTCAGGTATAGAAGAACCGAGCCGATGCGATTCCGAACAGACTGTGATTTCTGTAGGCGGACTGGACAGTCTTGATGTTTCAGCGGTGATGGGATTTGATTATGTTGCATTGGGGCACATACATCAGGCTCAAAAGATTGGCTGCGCGCATATCCGATACAGCGGAACTCCGTTGAAATATTCTGTGAGCGAAGCCGGGCATCATAAATCGATTACGGAGATTACTTTGTCGGCAAAGAATACTGCATTGGTCATCGAGAATATACCGTTGATTTCAGACCGTGATGTATGCAGGGAACAAGGAAAACTTAATGATATACTGGACAGAGCGGATGAGAAGCATCGCCATGATTATGTCAGCGTGACTCTGACAGATGAGAATGAGATTTATCATCCCAAGGAACAGTTAGAGGAGATTTTTGATCATCTGCTGGAGGTGCGCATAGATAACAGCCGCACCAGAAAATATCTTCAGAACGCGCCGGATTCAGTTCGTGCCTTAGATCCGGCTCAGGTCTTTATGGAATTTTATGAAACGATACAAAAATGTCCGATATCACCCGAAGAAATGAAATATATGCAAGAGATCATATGTCAGGCAGGAGAAGAGGAGCGTGATGAGTAAATGAAGCCGATTAAACTGGTGCTGTCTGCTTTTGGTTCCTATGCAGATGCAGAGACCATTGATTTTGAGAATCATCAGCATGGAATATTCTTAATTACTGGGGACACTGGTGCCGGTAAAACAACAATATTCGATGCAATAACCTATGCACTGTATGACCAGACCAGCGGCGGACAAAGAGACGGAAATATGATGCGGAGCCATTATGCCGAGAGTGACATACCAACATTTGTTGAGTTTACCTTCTCTTACCTTGGCAGTACATATACCATAAAACGCAATCCGAAATATATCAGACAGGGAAAAAGGAAAGGTAAGGATGGATTACCAGTCTATACAGAGGAAAAACCTTTTGTCGAGCTGATCATGGAAAACGGACAGATTTACCCTGGCAGGATACGTGAGATCAATGATAAGATCAGAGATATTATCGGACTAGATGCAGACCAGTTCACTCAGATTTCCATGATTGCACAGGGGGATTTTTTAAAGCTGCTGCATGCACCTTCTAAAGACCGTAAGGAGATATTCTCAAAGATCTTTAATACTAAAATATATGAAAGAATTCAGATGACGTTATGGGAAAAGGCAAAAATACTCACGACTGATCTCTCAAAGAACAAGGAACGATGTCTTATCTCCATGAACAGAATAGTATGTATGGAAGACAGTGAATTATCCGATACCTGGAAGAAAGAAGACAGCTTTCTGGAATCAGAACCAGACAAAGTACTTTCTCTGATCGGCAGTATAAATGCCGAGATCAAAATAAAAGAAAAGGAGCTTCTGGATACAGAAACGAAACTACGGAACTTCGTGGAAGAACTGAATCTGCGAATTGCGGCTGCAGACGGGCAGAATAAAAATATAAAAAAGCTTGAAAGCATAAGAGAGCAGATGACCTTTCTCATGGAAAAAGAAGCAGAGTTCGAAAGTATTAAGAAAAGATGTCAGCTTGCACAAAAAGCTGAAAAAGTCATGGCAAAAGAAAAAGCTTATGACAGGGCTGAACAGGACAGACTTGCAAGCCAGAAGCGTATGAAAGCGATGGAGGAAAAGATTCATACTGGGGAAGAAAAGCTTTCTGACATGAAGGAGCGCGCAGAAGCAGCAAAAAGAGCAGAACTTTGCTTTCATGAAAAGAATAATGGACTGATATCAGAATGGACGGCCTCCCTGATCCTGTATGATGAGTCCAAAGAATTGAACAGACAGGCAGAAATAAAACGGAGTATACACTGCAGCTGTACAAAAGGCTGTAAAGAGAAAGAAATACAGATAATAAATGTTAAAAAAGAGGTCTTGGATATCCAGTTCTTTTTGGAACAAAAAAAGGACTGTGATAAAGAATTTATATACGCAGAAAGTTATTATAAGGAACTGCAGAATAAACAGATAATGTTACGGGAGCTGATATCGGACTGCAACGTGTATAAAGATTTTAAACATGAAGAGATGGAGCTTGGAGACTGGTTTTCTAAAGCTGTGACTGAACTTGCTGATATGAACAGAAAATATGAAGACATGCATCGGATTTTTCTGTCAGAGCAGGCAGGTCTGCTGGCACAGGAACTAAATGATGGCGAAGCCTGCCCGGTCTGCGGATCCATGCATCATCCGAAAAAAGCTGAGCTTTCAGAGAATGCGGTTTCACAGGCCGAGCTTGAAGCTGTGAAAGAAAAAAGGGAGACAGCAGACCGGCAGCTGGAAGAAGTTAAACAAAACTATATAGCCAGAAAAACAGCTAACGAAAGTAAAATACTTGAGATACAAAAAAATGGAAAAAGGATTACAGGAGAACAATTTGAAGGCAGCGAGCATGATTTTGTAAAACTGGAGTCGGAATCAGAAAAAGTAAATAATGAAATAGATCTGACTGAGAAAATGTTGTTACAAAGCAAAAAAGACATAGATGAATATAATAAGAACAGGGAAAAGGAAGAAGAATTAAAGGATTTGCTTATCAGGCATGAAGAGCTTTATAAAGTACTGCAGCTTGAAGCACAGGAAGCCAGGATTCAGTATGAGCTTGCAGCATCAAAAGCAGAGGAGCTAAAGAAAAGACTTCCCTTTGAACAAAAAAGTACAGCAGAAGCCCGGCTGAATGAACTGATGCTTCTTATCAGGAAACTTGAAGAAGACAGTCTTATGGCAATGCAGGACCTTGAAAGTTTTCGGGATACTGTGCAAAAGCAAAAAAGTGCACTTGCAGCAGAAAATGAACTGATAGAACGAATACGGAAGCAAATTAATGAACTCGAGTCAGATTATAGAGATGAAATGTACAAACAAGGGTTTACGACTTTTGAGGATTACCAAAACAGTAAGCTGTCAGAGAATCAGATAAGTTCTATGTCTTTGGAATATAATGAGTACCGTGATAAACTCATAAAAATCAGTGAAATGCAGCGTGAATATGAATTACTTACCATGGATAAGGAGTTCATCGATATTTCACTGCTGCAGGAAGAGCTTTCCAGGCACAACGAGAAGCTTGAATGGAACACACGCAATAGCAGGATGATCTACGGCATTCTTTCAACAAATGAGCAGGAAGAGAAAGAATTGAAGGAACTTTTCCAAAACAGGATGAAAATGAAAAAAGAATATGAGATTGCCGGAAGACTTTATAAAACTGCAAACGGACAGGTGAATGGTTCGGTGAAGCTGGATTTCCAGACCTATGTACAGCGGCAGTATTTCATTCGCATGATTCAGGAAGCAAACAAAAGACTGATTTCAATGACTGGCGGACAGTTTGTTCTACAATGCCGTGAATTGGAAGCACTTGGAACACAGGGAGAAGTCGGACTTGATCTTGATGTGTACAGTCTGATTACCGACTCCGTAAGAGATGTAAAGACTTTATCAGGCGGAGAGTCTTTTATGGCATCACTGGCCATGGCACTTGGTATGGCAGATGTGATCCAGAATGCAGCAGGCAGGATTCATATCGATACCATGTTCATTGATGAAGGCTTTGGTTCACTGGATGATGAAGCTCGTGAAAAGGCAATCGCTATTTTACAGCAGCTTACAGAAGGCAGACGTTTAGTCGGTATAATATCACATGTTTCCGAACTTAAGGAACAGATCGGTCAGAAGCTGGTCATCAGAAAGAGCAGTAAAGGTAGCAGGGCAGAATGGGAATGCGGATAAAATAACTTTTTTGGTCAGTTAAATTAGCGGAACTGGGTTTGATTTTTTTGTTCTCGTGTGATAAACTTTCAATTTGGTACCAAAGAATATGT
>QKDK01000111.1 GCA_003252135.1 Clostridia bacterium | reverse complement strand
AAGCTGTTTCCTTGTCCGGGTATTCAGATATCAGGTCCATGACTGCTGCCAAAAAATCTCCCTGCCAGAAGCCAAGATAATACTTATCTTTAGGCTTCTTCCCATCAGGCAGAATCACCATATCCTTTCTGATGCCATCCACCGTGACAAAAGGCGGACAATGCTTATAATACAGAGGATTGCCCTGACACAGCTCATAAACATGTGGTATGTCATCATTTTCTATTCTCTTTACCGTATATTGCGCTGACAGCTCCTGTGGATTCATTGGTCTCACTCTTTTCTTATCCTTTCTGTTTCGTCCCTTCTCCAAAATATCAACTCTGCCTGCTGCGTCTGAATATTTATAAAAACATTCTCCCTGCACACTATATCAGAATATTTATTTACGCATCATTCCTGTACGCTTACCGTACGCTTACTGTACGCTTACTGTATTCTGGTGTATTGCATGCCTTCCCGCTTCATGATGCCCTCAGAAATCATGTCGCGCCTTATGGTACAAAAGTCAGAAAAGTACCGTTCAATGATTTCATTAACTTCCTTTTCCTCATAGCACTGACCAAGGCCAAAGGACTTTGCTATCTCCTCCAGACAGATTCTTTCTTTCTTGCGCTGAGCAGGAATCGATTTTAACTTTCCATACTCAAAAAAGGCGGCCAGCACTTTCTTTTTGTATGCATCCTCCCGAAGCTTTTGCTCCTTCGCTTCATTGGATTCCTCTTTGATAATATCAATGATGTTCGTCATAAAAACTTCCTGCTTTATGGAATACATCGTATAATACTGGTCTTTATAAGATGTTACTGCGCCTGCATCCTCCAGCTTTTTCATGTGAAATGAAATAGTAGCCGCCGTTAGACCCAATCTTTCTGCAAGTCTCTCTGCATACATATCTTCCTGCACAAGCGATTTTAAAATCTGAAGCCTTGATTTGTCAGCCAGGCACTTGAACAGCTTAATTGCTTCTGCTTCGATCATTGTGCTGCCTCCTGTAAGGTTCGGTTGATTTCCCGAATTGTTTGTAATTTCAGTTCCTCTATTACCTGTTTTTCAATATCCTGATGCTCTTTAGCAAGCTGTAAGGAAATCTTCCAATTCGCTGTTATCTGCTCCGTCCTGCTTAGGTACTTATCCTTCCAGTCATCTTCGTTTTCTTTTTTCTTTATGACCTCATACACAGTTTTTGCTATTCCATAGATATTGCACCTTATCCTTACCAGATTTGAATCATCCTTACGATCTGTTGCTGCCAGTTCTTTTTCTAAATTTTGAAGTGCCTTGATTGACTGGTCAAGGTATATGATAAATTCATCCATCTCTGATCTCCTTCATCTCTAATGGTTCTTTGCACATCTCACTGACTATCTCTATTTATTTGTCGAAATATTGTTTCGATTCCCATCTAATTAGATGTCTGTATCATACCATGTATAGTGACCCATGTCAATATTTATTTCGATATTCATCTAATTGTTTAATCGCTTTCCCATTGTGATACTATCCTTTCCTTAAAAATGCACAATATAAAAGCAACAGACAAACTGTTGCTCATATCATACCGGAGGAATGCTCTGTCACCGTCCCGCTTATTCAATCTTTACTTTGTTTCACAGAATGTCATGTCCATTTTCTTCCACCTGCATGGAGCTTTACCTCAACTTCCTGATTCGTCACTGCTGCTTTCTGCAATCTTTTTTATTATCTTAACGCTTGGCAGCGTTATTTTTTTTGAGGAGATAAAGAGCCCGAGCAAAGTCAGAGCCGTACCTGCCATTGCGGGAAGCGTAAGCTTTTCATGAAGAATTATGGCTGAAGTTATGATCGTAACAACGGGAACCATATAAATATAAACTGTTGTTTTAACTGCTCCCAGCAGCCTGACAGCAAATCCCCAGGTGACAAAGCAAACAGCAGATGCCCCAAGACCAAGAAAGAGCAGATTGAATACGATACCCGGCTGCAGAAATATCTCCGGTCTCATGGTATGCTTTGAAAATGCAAAGACCGGCAGCACAAACAGGATTCCATATAAGAATACACGTCTGGTCATCAGTATCGTCGGATGTCCAAAGCTGCTGATCTTCTTTGTTATGACAGAATAACAGGCCCAGACCAGGGCAGCCAGTATGGCAAGCAGCTCACCGACTGGATGGATCTCAATACCAGAACCATGAAAGCTGATCAGGGCTATACCTGACATGGCAAGAACAAAGCCGATAAAAAAACCAGCTCCTGCTTTTTCTTCCTTTTTTGCAAAAAGCATCGATATCAGAACTGTAAAAAACGGTGCTGCCGAGATGATGACACCAACATTGGATGCAAGTGTAAAGGTCAGCGCAATATTCTCAAAAAGAAAATAAAGACAGATACCAAACAGCCCGGCTAAAGCAAACAGGGCTTCCTGCTTCCAGGTCGTTTTCCTTAATCTTTTGGGGAAGGCTATCAGGAGTGCCAAAAAACCTAGCACAAATCGGTACAGCAGGATCTCGATCGGCTGCAGCTCGACCAGCAATAGCTTTGTGGATATAAAAGTAGTTCCCCATAAAATAATGGTCAGAATAGCGGCTATGTGCCCTTTTGCCATATCTGATTTTTCAGCAGACTGATGTATTGTCTCTTTCATCTTTGACCCCATTCCTGCGTTTACTTTTTCGCATAGTAAGTTTGAACAAGCGGTGACGCGCGAGGCACAAACTTGTTTCCATAACATGATGCCGTCATTTGGCATCACAAATAAAGTAAAGAACAAGATGTTCGAGCCCTCTGCGAGAATATCGTAGCTCTTTCACAAGAAGCTGCCTTACCATGCATGATTTACACATGTTGACCTCGTGTTGTCTTCACAATTTACTCTATTTCCGCAACACTTTTTTAATAAATATATCCCGGTATACTCCCGGGGACAGGCCGATAAAGCTTCCAAAATAATTGGTAAAATGGCTCTGGTCCGAAAATCCCGTCTGCATGGCTGCATCGATTGGCATTACGCCCTGCGCAAGCAGGAGCTTTGCTTTATTGATACGTATATTGACCAGATACCGGTAGGGTGTGACTCCTTTATGCCTGGTAAATGCCCGAAGCAGAGTCGATTTGCTCAAAGCCGCAGCCTGACAGATCTGCTCCAGACTGATGTGCTCGGTGTAATGCTCCTCCATGAACATACAGGCCTGTTCTATTTCCTGACTGCACTCAGGTATGAACTCTTCAAAAGGCTGTCCGTATTTTTGAATCAGCACCGACAAAAATAAGAACAGATTCTCCTCTTTGTCAAATTCCTCTGACCCGGACATGATCATCTCGTGGAGTGCACGCATATAGCCTGCCGCTTCTTCATCCAGCACTACATTTTCTCTAAAGCCCGGAAGCTGTCTTTTCCCTGTGATTTCCAGCGCAAGATTTTGCATGACCTCCTTGCTGATATTAAGTCCACGGTAGTCAAATGTCTCATCGATCCTTCTGATACAGGCGTGATTGTCTTTTGGCTGAAAAATCAATATCATACCGGCTTTGACCAGATACTTTGTTTTCCTGCAGGCTAAGCACCGCTCTCCTTCTTCGATCAATCCAAACACATAGTGCTCATGAAAATGGTTGGGAAAAGGCTGGACAATGCCTCTCATGCGATATGCCTCCATCTGCAGCTGCGCATCGGCAACCACTGTCTTTGTGACCTTATCCATCTTTTCCCCTCCTGTCTTACCCTATTTTACATAATCTTTTCACCCATGGCTTGTAAGATATCTTCAAATTTAGTGAAACAAAATCAATCCACCCCTGTTTTGATGGCCCGTATCCCATAGTTCTTTCAATGTGATCCATCTATAATTTCCGTATGTCACGACCTTAACAAAAAAGCTTTCCTCCAGCTCCTCATAGCCCGTGAGCAGGAACCAGTGCCAGACAAGATCGCGAAGCAAAGGATTCTTATGCTGCAGAACCAGACAGGGAATTGGGAAGCCTTTTTCTATCTGTTCCTTCACTGCCATTTTTGCATTCTTCCAGGTCTCATTTCCTGAAAATTCGGTGACGCTTCGGTCTGAATTTCCATGTTCTGCAAAAAACCTCTCTATCCCTTCTTTATATAGTTTCAAGGTATTAATGCCTTGGAATCTTGGCTTCAGGTATGGCTTCATCCGATTCGCAAATTTAAGGTATTCCTTTTCCTGAACATGATATTTATCTTTTATGTCTTTGCCATCTTTCTCCGGCATGCTCTTTTCTATTTCATAGGGGTAAAGTTCTTTATTTCCTTTATAGGCTGCGAAATATAAACAGCTGTCGCAAGCCGTGACAGCCGCACACCCTCCAAAATACATGACAAAATTGTTCAGGTGGTTCTGATTTCCACCGTAGGAGCTTCCTACAGTAAAGTAAGGCAGTTCATTTTTCATACCAGTTGCCTCCTTTCACATCCGCTTACATAAACAGTGTTCCCTATATCTGCCCTGATGACAGGCAGAATGAAGTATATGGTATTATACTCTCCCAGCCCGTAAAATTACAATAGTATTTTTCTGCTGACCATTTTTATTGTTTTGTAAATAATTACTGCTTAACATGTATTCATTCCCTTTTGACGCTATATTTTCATAATACAAAAAAATCCTGCCAGTTTAAACTGACAGGATTCTATCCAATTATGCAGCTTTCTTTTTCGAATAAAGAAAAACATACAACAGATCATTTTATGCTCCAAGATATGCCTTCTTGACATTTTCATCCTTCAGCAGATCTGAAGCCTTACCGCTCATACTGATCGATCCAGTTTCAAGAACATATGCACGATCTGCAATTGAAAGTGCCATCTTCGCATTCTGCTCTACCAAAAGAACCGTAATTCCATTCACATGCAGCGTCTTGATTATCTTAAAAATTTCTTTGACTAAAAGCGGTGACAGCCCCATGGAAGGTTCATCCATCAATACGATCTTCGGATTGCTCATCAATGCGCGTCCAGTCGCTAACATCTGTTGTTCACCGCCAGATAATGTTCCTGCCGTCTGTTTTCTTCTCTCGAGCAATCTTGGAAAATATTCAAATACCATGTCCATGTTCCTTTTGACAGTGACCTTGTCTTTCATGACAAAGGCGCCCATCTCAAGATTTTCCTGTACTGTCATGTTGCGAAATACATGCCTGCCTTCCGGTACATGTGCCATACCAAGAGAAATGATGGTATTATCCTTTGCTTTACGCAGATCTTTTCCATTATATTCAATGATACCTGACTGTGCTTCTTTCAGATGTGTTATGGTATGCAGTGTTGTTGTTTTACCGGCTCCGTTGGCACCGATCAGAGATACGACTTCACCGTCTTCTACTGTCAGACTGATGTTATGAAGTGCGTGAATGGCACCATAAAATACGTTCAGATTCTCAACTCGTAACATTATGCGCCCTCCTTTGTATCTTCTTCATCTTCCAGGTCATCATCAGCGCCAAGGTAGGCAGCGATGACCTTTGGATTCTCGGCAATTTCTTTCGGAAGTCCCTTTGCGATCGTTACACCATAATCAATTACAACGATGCGCTCACAGATCTTCATAACAAGGCTCATATCGTGTTCGATCAGAAGAATCGCAATACCAAAACGCTCTCTGATGACATTGATACAGGACAAAAGTTCTGCAGTCTCCGTCGGGTTCATACCAGCTGCAGGCTCATCCAGTAAAAGCAGCTTCATTCCGGTAGCCAGTGCTCTGGCGATTTCAAGCTTTCTCTGCTGACCATATGGAAGGTTATTCGCGATATAATCCGCCTTACTTTCCAGGTTAAAGATCTTCAGCAGGTCCATTGCTTTTTCTTCGATTTCCTTTTCGTCTTTCCAATACTTTGGAAGGCGGAAGAATGCATGAGCAAGTTTATACTTAAAATCCATTTCAAATGCAATTTTAACGTTTTCAAGAACAGTCATGGTCTTGAACAGACGAATGTTCTGGAAGGTTCTGGCAATTCCTGCGCGAACTACTTCATGCATTTTTTTACCGTTCATTTTGTTGCCGTTCAAAAAGAAGGCACCTTCTGTTGGTTGGTACACGCCGGTCAGAAGATTGAAAACGGTTGTTTTACCGGCACCGTTTGGTCCGATCAGACCAACGAGTTCTCCTTCATTTATGGTAATATTAAAATCATCCACGGCCTTCAGACCGCCGAAGGTAATACCAAGATGTTTTGCTTCAAGTACAGGAGTATTCATTTGACTACCTCCTCTTCTTTTGTACCAGATGCTTCGACTTCAGCTTTGATTGCATGAAGCGACGGCTCTTTTTTACCAAGAATTTTGTTGATCAGTCTTGTTACCGATACTTCATAGGTTCCAAGAAGACCGGTCGGTCTGTAGATCATGACAATGATTAAGGCAACGGAATAAGCCAGCATACGATAGTCAGAAAACTCACGAAGTGCTTCCGGCAGTGCCGTAAGAACAATCGCTGCAATGACCGAGCCTGTTAGGGATCCCATGCCGCCGAATACGACCATGATTACATACTCTGTTGACTTCAGCCAGCCAAAGGAACCGGCACTCAGAGAACCGATATAATGTGCAAAGATACCGCCTGCAACTCCTGCGAAGAAAGAAGATACGGTAAAAGCAAGAACCTTGTAAAATGTTATGTTCAGACCTGATGCACTGGCTGCAATATCATCATTTCTTATGGCTATGATCGCACGTCCGTATTTTGAACGGATAAAGGTATACATCAATGCTACGCAGATGACCATGACCCAGAAAACGACATACAGATTTGAAATTCGATTGATACCGACCAGCGCCTGTCCGGCTGAACCTTCAGAAAAACCTTTTCCGCCGAGGAACTTTAAGTTCTGAATGACAACACGGATGATCTCACCAAATCCAAGCGTAATGATTGCCAGGTAATCACCTCGCAGACGAAGTGCCGGAATACCGACCAGCACGCCAAAAATAGCTGCAAGGATACCCCCTGCAAGAATAGCGATCAGAAAGCGTAAGGTATCTGGTACACCTTCTCCTACAAGAATATTGGCACTTGCCATTGCTTTTGTTATAATGGCTGCCGTGTAGGCCCCGATGCCCATAAAGCCTGCACCGCCAAGTGCGATCTGTCCAAGATAGCCAACAGTGATATTCTGTGAACATGCCATGATGATCGAAATACAGCATACCATCAGGATACCTCTTATATAATTAGATAGTATGTCAAACTCACATAAAACTATTAATATTCCAAATACAATAATAAGAACGACCAGGTTGATCAATGATGATTTGATACTTGATTTTTTCATTCAGCCCACCTACACTTTCTCGCCAACGTTTTTTCCGAGAATTCCGGAAGGCTTCACAAGTAAAACGATTATAAGAATTCCAAATACAATTGCATCTGAAAAGGCTGATGTGATTACTCCGCCAGTTAAGTCCCCAATATAAGCTTTGCTAAGACTCTCTACCAGTCCTATTACTATCCCCCCAAGCATCGCGCCTGGTATAATACCGATACCCCCAAGTACTGCTGCAACAAATGCTTTCAGACCAAGCATTGCTCCAATCGTAGGTGTTGCCTGCGGATAAGATGCGCAATACATTAATGATGCAACCGCCGCAAGTCCGGAACCAATGGCAAATGTCATGGTAATCGTGCGGTTTTTATTGATGCCCATAAGAACAGCTGCCTGTCCGTCTTCGGACACAGCTCTCATGGATTTACCGAGCTTTGTATTCTTAACAAAAAATTGCAGTGCAATCATAACAGATACACCGATTATGATCGTCAGTATTGTATTACCATTAATTTTAACTTCTCCAAATACCATATCCGGGAAGGAAAAGATCGTTCCGACCGGCTTTGGAGCTGCTCCAAAAATTGTCTGTGCAAGATTCTCTAGGAAAAGACTCATTGCAATTGCTGTAATCAGGGCCGACATATTGTTGCCCTTTTTTCTGACAGGCTTATAAGCTACCTTTTCAACTGTTATACCGACCAGTGCACATATCGCGATTGCAATAACAACTGCCATCCATGCAGGCATCCCCATACTTACCATTATTGGCATTGTGTAAAGCAATGCGTAACTCCCAACCATAATAAAGTCACCATGAGCAAAGTTAATCAGCTTAATAATGCCATATACCATCGTATAGCCAAGCGCAACAAGCGCATACACGCTACCGATCTTTAGTCCGTTCAAAATCTGTAATACAAATGTGACTAATTGATCCGACATGACAATACTCTCCTTTCTCTTTTTAGCATATCCCTTCCCTTAACTGATATGCGGCCTGCCAAGGCAGGCCGCATAACTTTTAAGAAAAAAGCTGATTAGTTGCCCAGTGTACTATTCCAGATAGCTGCGCCATCTTTAAATTCGATAATTGCAACAGATTTCTCCGGAGTTCCGGTCTCATCCAGTGTAAAGCTTCCTGTTACACCTGAAAAGCTCATACCGCTCATAGCGTCACGGATCGCTGTTCTGTCTGTAGAGTTAGCTTTCACGATAGAATCTCTTAACATATAAACTGCGTCATAAGCAAGTGCTGCAAGAGCATTCAGGCTTTCTGCGCCGTATTTGTCAGAGTAAGCTGTTACAAAGTTCTGAACTGCTGCTGATGTATCATCAGGAGAATAGTGGTTTGTGAAATAGCAGTTATTGTAAAGGCTCTTGTCATCAACCATAGTAGCGATGGTTCCGTCGAAACCGTCAGCACCCATGATAACGCCGTCAAATCCTGCTGCTCTTGCCTGAGGTACAATGTAAGGACCTACAGAGCTGTAGTAGTAAGGAGCAAATAAGAACTCTGCATCACTACCTGCAATGTTTGTTAACTGTGCAGAATAATCTGTATCTTCTGTTGATGATGAGCTTTCTTCAGCTACAACTTCAAGACCAAATTCTTCAGCTGCAGCGATGAATGCTTCACGAAGACCAGCTGAATATGCATCTCCTGATGCGTAAAGAACTGCTACTTTTTTTACCTTAAGAACTTCAGCAGCAAATTTAGCTGCCATTCTTCCCTGATAAGAATCCTTGAAACATGCTCTGAACACATAGTCATCAGCATCTGTTACTGTATCAGCTGTTGCAGTAGGTGTTAAAAGTACGATTTTGGATTCATTTGCAAGAGGTGCAAGACCAGAGGTAACACCACTTGTTACAGAACCGATAACTGCGCAAACATTGGAATCATCAGCAAGTTTGTTGAATGCGTTAGCACCTTCAACTGCATCGCCCTTGTCATCCAGTGTTTCAAGTACGATCTGTTTTCCTAATACACCACCAGCTGCGTTGATTTCGTCAACAGCAAGGTTGATACCGTTTACAACTGCTTCCCCGTATGCAGCAAGGTTACCTGTGTTAGGTGAGATTGTACCGATTTTGATTGTTTCAGCATCTGAAGATGCAGCAGCTGTAGGTGTTGCGTCTGCAGCTGAATTATTGGTGCTTGAACCGCAGCCTGTGAACATGGTTGCGATCAGAGCTGCTGTCAAAAGAACAGCAAAAATTCTTTTCTTCATAATATTACTCCTCCTAGGATATTTATAAATAACATAAAACTGCAACATTTTATGTATTTATCATTTTTTACTGTTTTTGCCGACTACATAATCAACAAAACTTTTAATGATCTCAGCACATTCGTCATACGTATAAATGCTGGTATCCAGTGACAGATCGTAGTTCATGACATTATGCCAGTCCTGTCCTGTGTGGTACTTGTAATATGCGCTCCTGTAACTGTCAGTACGGGAAATGAGCTTCCTAGCTTCCTTTTCACTGCAGCTCATATAGTCCATCTCGTGCTTCACACAGTTTTCGTAAGGTGCGTGAATGAATACACGAATCAGATTGGGATAGCCCTGGAGCACAAAGTCAGCTGCCCGTCCGATCACAATAAAAGATTCTCTTTTGGTAAGCTCCTTTAAGACTTTTGCCTGATAGGCAAAAAGATTGTCATTGGAGGTAAAATCATCACTCTCCGGCGGTATGATCTCGCCGTTGTAAACACTTTTTGATGCCATATAAAAAATACTTTTTTTCTGGTCCTGATCGGCTGCCGCAAATATCTCCTCGCTGATTCCGCTGTCGTCGGAAGCAATCTTCATGATCTTTCTGTCATAATACGATATCCCTAATTCCTTTGAAAGCAATTTCGCTATACTGGTTCCGCCGCTTCCGCAGGTTCTTGTTATAGCAATGACGAAATTATTCATAGGCTCCTCCAAAAATTCCCATATTCAGAAAAAGGCGTACATAAATAAGATGTACGCCTTTGTTCTATATTTCAAAATTATATCATCATTTTAGCAAAAATCAAGTGAATTTACACGGTTTGTTAAATATTTTGCAATCCATTTTATGGATATAAACAATATACATAATTGATGCATAATTATCCTCTGGTTTTCAGATATAGGATTTCATCTGCACTGATTACCCGCCATATTTTGTTGAATAATTTCCGGGCTAATGGCTGTTCTCGTTTTTTTCTGCCGAAAAAATTACATTTTTATGCAAGTGCCGTATTGTCACCAATATCGTCCTGTCAATACTTACATCCCTGAAAACGTGCTTCTTCTTTTACATCAGAACAGCATTCTGCTGTATTTTATGGTATTCTTGACTTACCAATGCATCAGCCTTTTAATTTTGCAAGGCATTCTGCATAGATCTTTGATGTATCATCAATAACATCCTGCGGAATCGCATCAAATTGGAATTCACCATCTTTTTTATTGTTAAGGAGCCAATCCCTGATGAACTGTTTGTCATAGGATCTGGGAGATGTGCCGATCTTGTATTCTGCGGCATCCCAGAATCTGCTGGAATCCGGTGTAAAGATCTCATCTGCAAGAACAAGCTCGCCATTCTCATCAAGGCCGAATTCAAACTTGGTATCTGCAATAATGATACCTTTGGAAGCGGCATCCTCTGTGCAAACTTTATAAAGCATAAGCGCTGTTTTTTCGACCTTATCGGTAAGCTCCTGGCCAAGGTCAGCAGCAACGACCTTCATGTCAACATAGATGTCATGGCCTTCTTCAGCCTTTGTGGACGGCGTCACGATCGGCGCTGCCAGCTTCTGTGCCTGCTGATATTCACCCTCAAAAGTGTAACCGCAGAAAGGTTCGTTGGCCTTGTAGGCATTCCACATTGTACCGAACATGTACCCGCGAACGATGATCTCATAAGGAAGCATCTTCAGTTTTTTTACAAGTATCGTACGATCCTTGTACTCTTCTGCCTGGAACTGTTCAGGAAAATCCTCCTGTTTTGTTGAAATAAGATGATTTGGTATAATATCCTTTGTTTTGTCAAAGAAGTAATTGGATATCTGGTTCAGAACAACACCTTTGTTTTTTACCATTCTCGGAATAATAACATCGAATGCTGAAATTCTGTCTGTTGTTACGATGATCATGCTGTCGTCGGATACATTGTAGAGCTCTCTTACCTTACCACTGAAATTTGACTGCATTTTGACTTCCTCGCTTTCTTTCATCACACTTTTATTATAAACATCTTCTTTATCTACCAGGGAATCTGGTTCTTCCCGGCTACTCTGTGTTCTCCCTGCTCAATCATGCCGATCTCATAACAGTCAGCGAATTTTTTGACTACATTGATTATATCACTTTTATATCTGTTTTCTGCAACAAGGATCAGTCCGACTCCGCAGTTAAAGGTCGTTCTCATCTCTTTGTCCGAAATATTGCCCCATTCCTTTATCACCCTGAATACATCAAGCGGACGGATCAGGGAAAAATCTATAACTGCACACAGATCCTTTTGTATTATACGGCAGAGATTTCCTTCCATCCCGCCTCCGGTTATGTGTGCCATACCATGAATGTCAAATCTGGAATTCAGTTCCTTTATCATCGGATAATACGCTGTATGAGGTTTCATTATCTTCTGGAGAAATGTTTCATTTCCCAGTCTTTCATTTTTGATCTGCGGTGCCTGATCAATGAGCATACGCACCAGTGAATATCCATTGGTATGCAGACCGTTGGAGGAAACAGCGAGAATAACATCACCTTCCTGCACCCTGGAACCGTCAATGACCCTGTCACGCTCCACGACACCTGCAATATTTGCACTTAATACATAGGTTCCTTTTTCAAGTACCTGAGGCTGTATCGAGGTCTCTCCGCCGACCAGGGAGCATTCATTCAGCTGGCAGGCTTTGGCCATGCCCTTGATAAATGTATGTATTGTATCTTTTTCCGCAAAGCTGCAGGTGATGCTGTCCTGAACAGCAAGCGGTCTTGCACCCATGACTGCGATATCATTGACCAGGTGATTGATCAGATCATAACAGATGGATTCCGTATATCCGTATTCCATGGCAAGCTTTTGTTTGGAACCTGGTTCTTCGGTCTTCAGGACAAGAACAGGATTTTTCATGTCGGGAAAGGATATATTATAAAGAGAAGCAAACGGACCGACACCGTTCAGCACTCTCTGGTCATTTGTCAGCAAGAGATTCTGCATTTCTGATTTAATTGTATCAGTATAGGTAATATCAACACCTGCTTTGCGATATGATAATGTACCCTCCGCCTCTTTACCATGCAGAATTTCATCCGTAGTTACCCCAAGTGCTTCTGCCAGTTCATAGAGCATCTCAACATTTGGCAGTGAATAACCATTCTCCCATTTTGAAACAGCCTGAAAAGAAACACTTAGTCGATTGGCAAGATGTTCCTGCGTCATTGAAAGATTTTTCCGTTTTTCTGCAATGAACTTACCGATCCTTTTGTTATCAAGCATTTGTATTCTCCTGTTTATATACTGATGTTAAGGTCAAAAGGTATTTCCCCTCATTATACTTACAGATTTTTGCAGATTATGTGTTATTACAACCTTGTATTATTCATTATAGTTTCCATTCTCTCAACTATCAATAACAGTCAGGTTGAAAATCGCAAATAAATTCTACTTACAGTTGAGCGATGTGTCCGATAAAAGTCTGCCGGGCATCAGAAATTACCGACAGACTTTCTTTTCAATACAAAGCAGGTAACCGCCTGCTTCCAGTTTTACGGCTTCATAGTGATATCCTTCCATGACAGGGTGCTGCCCGAGCCATGGCATGACATGATCGCAGATCACCTGCAGCTGACAGAACATGCCCTTCTGTAAAAAAGGCACCAGGGCTTTCTTTGATGACATATCAGGATGTGCTTTCATAAGTCTTTTCAGGTCGATCGTATAAATGCCGGTTGTCTTTGTTTCATATGGCTGTGCAGGATAATCATCCGCAGCTGCATTTTGCTGTTCAGACTTTTCTCTGCAGGTCTTTTCAAAATCATATGCAATCTCCTCCAGCAGCTGTTCCGAAAAAACATCTGCTTCACAGATCATAAAGCCCTCCTTATCAAGCACCATATACGGGATACCAGTCAGAACCGCTGCCGCAAGAATCCTGCAGCCTTTCATCTCCTGCACCAGGGCTGCCATCAGCGGCCGCATCTGTGTTGCGGCATCAAACTTTTGAAAACACTCCGTGATTTCTTCCTGAACATACCAGCTGCCATCATTTTTTGCATAGACGGCCACCCTGTCACCGTTAGCCATTGATGCGATCTCATGCTCATTGTTCATTAATATACCGATTGTAACCATAATCACAGCCTCCTTTTAAACGGATCTGCTCACCCCTGTTTCAGATATCATTTCTGAATGCTCTGCTCAGTATAAAACCTTCCCTGTTTTATATTGCTACAATCATAGCAAAACAACCGCTGAAATACCAGTACTATTTTATCCAGGCCTTCCTCCCTCTTAAGACCTATTGTATGTTCGCCAAAAAGGCGGTATGATTATATGCGCAACATTAACGATTATTTTCTTATTCTGACAGGTGATCAGGAGGTAATTCTTATGGTTGACAAAGAAATGTACTATAAGGCACTCGAGAAAGAAAGTGTACGGCTTTTTGGCACTTCGGATCTGAAGGAAATCGATCAGCGTTCCTTCCTTGAAGTTATGGATAAGCCAATGTTTTACTTCATCATTAATTCTGATGCTGCACGCGCCGAAGAAAAAGCCAGCCGGGTAGAAAAAGAGAACAAAAAATTATTAAAAGAGTATTATGACAGAAAAAAGAAGTAGTAAAAATGCAGCATAGGATGCTCTTATAACACAGAACAAAAACGCAATACGCTGATTGACAAAAACATAAACTTAAACCGCCGGTAAAATGACCGACGGTTTTTTTATTCGGAATATATTTTTTATCTGTTCCTTAGAAATTGCATATGACACGGTTTCTGCCTTCTTCCTTGGCCTTGTAAAGCGCAAGATCCGCCCTGACAAATGCTGCTTCATAATCGTCTGTCAGCGAAGTAATACCAAAGCTTGCAGTAATATGAAATATATGCTCCTGATAAACGAACTCCTGCTGCATCAGTCTGATACGAAACTGTTCAACCGTCTCCCTGTCAATAACTTTTTCTTCGCCCGGACAGAACAAAATAAATTCTTCTCCGCCCCAGCGGGCTTTTTGAGCATCAGGAAATTCTCTGTCAATCAGCCTCGAAAACTCCATCAGTACACTGTCTCCTGCCAGATGACTGTAAGTATCATTGATCTGTTTAAAAAAATCCAGATCGATCAACACAATGGTACCGCTTTTGTATTGTGTCAGACTGCTTTGAAAAGCAGCCCGGTTAAGCAGGCCTGTCAGCAGATCATGCGATGCAAGGAATTCAAGTTTCTCATTTTTTCTGTTCAACGCATAATTCTTTTTTAAATGATTTTCAAAATTATAATAAAGAAAAACATTAAATGCAACCATGGTAAAGACCATCGCTGTTGAATTGAACAAGTTTCCCACGATGACTGCGGTATCACGGATAAAGATAAAATTGAGCAGAACATAAACAATATGAGGAATTCCAAGAACCAGAATATTGATCGGCGGTTTCATAATATAAACCGAACACATGATCAGCGAGTATACTATATATACAGTACTCTGTCCGGTCGTGATCCTGTCCAGCATATCTAAGAACCCAAATATTGACAAGCCCAGAATAGGAAGAATAATTGCAGTTGCATAATTCAGACGTGTCAGAAATGATCCGCTCTTGTCCTTCAGCTTTGAAGTCAGTATTACAATCGGTATGCTGGCCGAGACCAGAATCAGATGACATAAAATATAAGCCCAGTAGATCCAGGCTGTATCGTCAAATACATTCGTCAGTACCAGACTGCCTGACATTGCATCTTCTATTCTGGGTATGTCAATCATGACAATCAGAACAGGTTCCAGCAGAAGCACTGCCCATGCAATGATTCTCATGCGCCGGAGGCTGTTCAGAACTATCTCATGATAAATTTCATTTCGATCCGCCTCTTTCAGTTCAAAATCAGATTTATAATCACTGATAATATCTAAAAGGTTTATTTTCACAGGCTGTACCTCCTTTTTCTAAAGGTGGTTCTATTATAACATAATTTTCAATAAAAGGACTACCTGATGATCAATTCCTTTGGGAAAGGAGTTTTTCTCATGAGCGACCACATCTGATCAATATAGGACAATGTATAGAAATGCTCAAAATAATGATAAAAATAGGATCCTTTTGCTGTCATCCTGTATTCGTCTCCCGTCTTCTTAAGCAATCCGAGCATCCTGGCAAGCAGCAGCTCCGATCCGTAGTATCTGCTCAGTTTTTTAGAAAAGAATAATTCAAATTTCTTTTCTGACAGGCGTAAGGAGTAAAAAGTCCAGAACAGATAATAAACCATGCGCTGCCGCAGTGTGTAACGAAGTGTCAAGGCAGTCGACAGCAGTCCGTTTTCAATTCTTCCCATATATTCCTTAACATCAAAGGTATTGATCTTGAAGCTGCTCATTAATAGGGTGGTCGCAGAACAGCCAAAGCCCAAAAAGTTGTCCCGTGTCATAGAAGAATACTTTGCCTTCCCATTTTTTGAAAAGGTCCAGATGGAATCTCTGATATATCCTGCATTTTCACAGTATGAAATGATCTGATAGAACAATGCCTTTTTCTCTTTACTGTTCATTCTTATAAAAGAATGGCTTGTATATGTAAAGTCGATAAAGGGATATATGGCAACATGATTGGCGTGATTGGAAAAAGCCGTCTCAATATCCTTTTTTATATGATCGATTGACTGTCCCGGCAATGCAAATATAAAATCCATTGATACTGTTTCAAAATGAACCTGTGAAAGTGCTTCAAACATCACCTTATAATCCGCTTCCTGTCTTCCCAGCAGCTCCAGGAATTCCGGCTGAAAGGACTGGATCCCTATGCTAATTTTTGTAACACCTGCAGCTTTCAGCATCTGCAGCCTTGGAACCGTCACATCGAGCGGATGCAGTTCAAGACCGACACCTTCTTTAATATTATAATATTTTTTAATCCTGTTAATAATGCTTCCTATATATTCAGCCAGCAGCGCCGGCGATCCCCCGCCGAAATACAGGCTGG
>QKDK01000159.1 GCA_003252135.1 Clostridia bacterium | reverse complement strand
TATAGTTCATTGGTAGAATATCAGCTTCCCAAGCTGAGGAGGCGGGTCCGATTCCCGTTATCCGCTTAAAAAAAGAAGGTCATGTCATTGATTTGTGACATGACCTTCTTTTTTTATGTAATTTTAAAAGAGATTCAGAAAGAAAATCCTGCGAGCCCTTGCGAACAGGATTTTCTTTTAGGAGACTGGTTGGCTTTTACCAGTCTCTTCCCGTTATCCGTGAGTAATTTTAAAAGAGATTCAGAAAGAAAATCCTGCAAGCTTATGTGAACAAAATGTTCTTTTGTGAGCTTATAGTGATTTGTCCCAAGATCATCATGCTAATCCAGTCGGCTCATCTTTTTGACAAGATAAACAAATTCATCCTTGTACTCATCGTTTGACAGATCCAGTGAGCTCAGATTATTCAGTATCATATCGTAAGAAGCGGTTCCTTTCCACTGACTGTCGCGAAGCAGCATTCCAAATGCTGCAACGGAGCTTGCAAAGGTCAGGTTATCCGGCATTTCGCTAGTATAGACGCTTTCATCTACCGGGAAGGAGAGAAGATTGCTGGTATCCTCATCCGGTTCTTTGTAACGTATGCTCACGGTGAGCCATTCCGTAGTGTCTGAAGTTGTACTATCGTATTGATACTTTAGGTCGCTTTCCTGAATTTCCTGCTCGGAGTTTACATCGACTAATTCATACAGAGCTGTAACGCGATGTCCGGCGCCGATCTCACCGGCATCTTTTGTATCGTCGTCAAAATCTTCGCTTGCTAATAACCGGTTCTCGTAACCAATCAGACGATAGCCCTTGATGTAAGACGGATTGAACTCGACCTGAAGTTTAACGTCCTTGGCAACAGTGAACAGCGTTCCTCCCATCTCTTCCACAAGAACTTTTTTTGCTTCCAGAATGGAGTCGATGTAGGAATAGTTGCCGTTCCCGTTATCGGCCAGGGCTTCCATCTTGTTGTCTTTAATGTTGCCTGTTCCAAAGCCAAGGACCGATAAATACACGCCGCTTTCGCGTTCTTCTTCTATGAGGCGGGTCAGGTCTCCTTCGCTTGTTATACCGACGTTTAAGTCACCGTCGGTAGCAAGTATGACACGGTTGTTACCGCCCTCAATGAAGTATTCTCTGGCAAGTTCGTAGGCAGTCGTGATACCGGCAGCACCGGCAGTCGATCCCCCGGCAGACAATTCATCAAGAGCATTGACGATTTTCATTGTCTCATCTCCTCTGGCACCTGTCAGCACGACCTGATCGTCGCCGGCATAGGTAACGATGGAGATTCTGTCATTTTCATTCAAGTTCTCCGTCAGCATAATGAATGCTTTCTGCATCAGGGGAAGCTTGTCTTCCGAATTCATGGATCCGGATACGTCCAGAAGAAAGACAAGATTTGAACTGGGACGTTCGTCAAGATCTATTGTCTCTGCCTGAATGCCGACCAGCAAAAGCTTCGTATTCTCGTTCCAGGGACAGTCGGATAACTCTGTTGTGACGGAGAATGGAACATCACCGGTGGGTTCTGCATAATCATAGGAAAAATAATTTATCATTTCTTCGATTCTTACGGCATCCGGTGTCACAGCCTCCCCGCTGTTGATCATCCTGCGTATGTTACTGTAAGAAGCGGTATCGACATCGGCTGAGAAGGTAGACAGAGGATAATCGCGAACGGATTTGAAATTATTTTCCGTAATAGCGTTGTATTCTTCTGTGTTCATCGAATCTACGTAATAGTCTTCGGCAAAAGCTGTTCCGTCTGCTGCTTCGTAAGCTATTCCATTTGTGCTCCCGGTATCTGCAGAAGCGGAATCTGCCGTGGAACCTGAGGTGGTTTTGTTATAGGATGCATTCGATGAAGTATTCGTATTGGAAGTTGATGTGTTCGAACTGTCATTCGCTCCGCATCCGGAAAGACCTGCCAGCATCAGGAACGATAAACCGATGCATAGCATGCGAGTTAGATTTTTTTTCATAAAGACCCTCTTTTCTGCACTGCTTTTTAAAGCTTTGTGAGGCAGCGCGCTTGCACAAAGCATGAACAAATCAGATATGTTTTGAAGTACAGGTATGTGGAATAAATGCTCCATCATAAGGATCCTTTAGATGATAATTGGACGAAGAAGAAAGGAAAATGGTTCCATGGCAAGAAAAAAGCTGCCATGCCAGTTTGATAGGCTCCCTCCAGGCAGACAAGTGAAAGAATAAACTTGTTTATCTGAAGGGAGTCTATCACTGGTATAGCAGCTTTATGTGAGCTATAAAGGAGTAAGACTTTCTTATTCTGCGAGGACTTTGACTTCCTGATACTTCTTCAGATCAGTGTAAAGCTCCCCAAGGTATGGATTTCTTTTTGTTTTTGCAGCCTTATACAGCATGTAGATGAGGACTGCAACATTAGAAGCAAGGGCAAGAAAGCTTACGATGAACATTATGGTAGAATTATAGGATGAGCTGACAGCGAATTTTCCTTCATCAATAAAGGAAGGTACGGTCTGCGCAAACATGCACCAGATGGCAAGTGTCTGTGCTCTGTGCTGCAGCCAGGCACCTTTTCCGACAGTAAAGGCACATATTGTCGGAGCGAGCAAAAGTGCAAAACCACAATACCAGGAATGTCCCGGAAGACAGTTATAGGTGTAGGCAAAGTTCCATAGATCATAAGCAATGATCCAGAACCAGAGCATATCCGGCCAGAGCATATCCTTGCTGCCGTCTTTTTTTGTTACTTTCCGGATGCAGATGCCGAACCAGCCGGTGATGGTGATGATATTGAGGATGCCTGCGATGCCGTTCATAAAATTCCAGGAACCGCCGAGCACATACATTGCTTCATCAGCCAGTGTTCCGCCGCCTGCATACTGGAGGCCGACCTGGAAATCACGGACAACGGCTTCAAGAATATTAACGGCAAGAATCAGAGGAGGAAAGCAGAGTGCGATCTTGTTGTCGGCAAGGCGCCATTCCTTACCGGTCTTTTTGTTGGTGCCATGCAGGTGTCTGATGCACCAGAAACCGATACAGCCAGCGGTAGATGAATAGACCTTGGCAAGGTGGAACCAGTCCGTGTAGGTCGTATCACTGAGTACAGTGAACCAAAGTACGGATAATGTTGCCGGAAGCACGATAAAGCAGATAAAACCCATGATCTTGAAACGCCGTGCCAGCTCATTCATTCCAAAAAGAATGGCAAATACCATGATCCATACCAGCCAGACGCTAAGCATGGATGCGCCGGCTTCATAATTAAATGTGAACATTTTATACCCCCTTATTTTTGTTATCTATTTCGTCTGTATCATAACAGACAATTTCTTTGATGAAGAATTCCCTGCCGCTTAGCAGCTCCTTTTGTTCACTGCCGCACTGCGGACATTTCCCGTTTTCCTGCAGAAGGTTGTATACCTGTGAACAGGCCTTACATCTCGCATTGCCGGGGATGATCTCAATTTCAAGCCTTGTGTTTTCAAGCATTGTTCCCTCTGCTGCCATCGGATATATCTTTTTCAGATAATCCGGAACAACAGAGGAAAGCTCGCCGATCTGAAGCACCAGTGCTTCCATTGACATAACGTTATTTTCAATGGCAAAGGACTCGACCTGACTGACAACCTCTATCATGATTCCTAATTCGTGCAGTGCAATCACCTGCGCTTTCTATGATTAATCCCTGCCAAAAGCACTGATTGCTTTTCTGACAGCTATTTTTCCTTTACGTTTCAGCATCTGTTTGATTACGACAGGCTTCAGCTCCTCAAAAGCAACACCTTCCCCATTATAGGTTCTGACGAGCGTGATGGCACCGAACTTGCACTTTGTCGTACAGGAACCGCATCCGACACACTGAAATTCATCCACAACAGTCGCACCGCAGCTTAAGCAGCGTTCTGTTTCCTTTTTGACCTGCTCCTCAGTGAAGGTCAGCCTTGGGTCTGCAAATGCAGAAGCTTTTACTGCATCCATATGATGCACTTTCTGTCTCGGCTGATGATCATAGCTCTCAATGGTAACGCTGGTCTTGTCAAGAGAATGGTATTCCCTTCTGTCACGTCCGATGATCAGGCTCTGCCCTGGCTGAACATACCGATGAATAGAGATGGCAGCCTGTTTTCCTGCAGCAATGGCATCAATGGCGAATTTTGGTCCGGTATAAGCATCACCGCCTGCAAAGATATCCTGTTCGTTAGTCTGGAAGGTGAATGGATTGACTTTAACAGTGCGGTTCGGATTCAGTTCAACACTGCTTCCTTCCAGAAGACTGCCCCAGTCAATAGCCTGGCCGATGGACAAAAGGACAGAACTTGCCGGAACAATACGTATGTCATTCTCATCAAAGGATGGAGAAAAGCGGCCATTGCTGTCAAATACACTGATACATTTTTTGAATTCAACACCGGTCACCTGACCGTTTTCCACAAGGATGCGCTTTGGACCATATGAATTATTGATTGCTATGCTTTCGGTTTCTGCCTCTGCAACTTCTTCTTCAAGAGCAGGCATCTGTTCCCTGGATTCCAGACAGAACAGGCTGACTTTATCTGCACCGACCCTTACGGCACTTCTTGCCACATCGATGGCTACGTTTCCGCCTCCGATGACAACTACATCGCCCTGCAGGCTGACTTCTTTTGAAAGATTGATATTACGGACAAAATCAACACCGGAGATTACACCGTTTGCATCTTCACCCTCAATATTCAGCTTTCTGCCTGCCTGTGCACCGATAGCAAGGTAAAAGGCTTCGTAACCCTGAGCACGAAGCTGCTGCAGTGTTATATGCTTTCCTACTTCGATTCCTGTCCTGAATTCAATACCAAGCTCTTTTAACACTTCGATTTCAGCATTTACAACAGCCTTTTCCAGCCTAAAGGAAGGAATTCCAAGGGTCAGCATACCGCCGAGTGCTTCTTCTTTTTCAAAAACGGTTACTTTATAACCTTCAATGGCGAGGTAGAATGCACAGGAGAGCCCCGCTGGACCGGCACCTATCACTGCGATTTTTTTGCCGTAGTCATGTTTGATTTTTGGAATATAGCGGTTATCCTGCTTCATATCCTGTTCGGCAATGAACTTTTTGATCTCATCAATGGCAAGCGGTTCATCGATATCACCTCTGGTACAGGCAGATTCGCATTTTCTAGGACAGATACGGCCGCAGACTGCAGGAAATGGATTCTCATGCTTGATAAGCTCCAATGCTTCCTGATATTTACCCTGTGCGGCAAGCTTGATATAGCCCTGTATCGCGATATGTGCCGGACATTCTGTTTTACAGGGACTGGTTCCGGTATCCACGACATCCTGACGGTTGGTGCGGTATTCGGCATTCCATTTTTCAGGTCCCCACTCCATATCCCTTGGTGTCTCCTGCCTCTTCTTAACAGGAGGAGTCGTACTGCAGAGCTTCTGACCAAGCTTTAAAGCATTCACAGGACAGGTCTCTACACATTCGCCGCAGGCAACACACTTATCTTTGTCAATATGTGATACATAGTTGGAGCGAACCATATCTACATTTTTGAACATGGATGCGGTCCGAAGTGAGAGACAGGAACAGCCGCAGCAGTTGCAGATGGCATGGGTATGTCCGGAGCCGTCAAGGTTTGGAATCTGATGCATCAGTCCGTTTTCTTCTGCTCTTTTAATGATTTCAAAGGCTTCTTCCCTTGTAATCTGACGACCGCGACCGGTGCGTATATAATATTCTGCAGCGTGACCCATCTGAATGCACATGTCTTCTTTGAGATGTCCGCAGCCTTCTCCCATGACTTCTCTGGCAGTCCTGCAGGAACAGTCGGAAACTGTAAAGATAGTGTTCTCGTTCAGATACCTGGATACTTCTTCATAGGAGACACGTCTTGTCTCACCGTCGATCGCTTTTTCAATCGGGATGACACGCATCAGGCCCACGCCAACTGGAAAGGCACCGGTGGTCTTTGGACCGCGTACTCTTCCGTAAGCTTCAAAGGCTCTTGCAATCTGCGGGTATTTTGCTACGTTTTCTTTGTTGTTTACCATCATCTCCATAATACCGGGAACCCAGGTATCATACCAGAAGGTGTCAACACCATTGATCTCATTGACAAAACAGACACCGGCCATGGCAAGTTCCATTAACTGCTTTGATGTTTCTTCTTTTGTTTTTCCACACATCGGTGCAAGCTCTGCCGCTGTGTATTTTTTGCGTATCTCCATGCACATGGCAACCTCTGCCATGGCATCTGTAACAACTGGCTCCAGAATAAGATATTCAGGATCTGTTGCCTTGATTTCATTTTTAGAACCGCGTTTCTTTCTGCTGATATGGTTGGCAAGGTCAAGTACTTTTTCGTTTACAGGCATACAAAAATCCTCCATAGGGTTTTCTAACATGTCCACTTCTTTATCTCGGTTCTGAGCCACTCTGCAAAATCTTCAATTCCTTCACCGGTCTTTGCACAGATCTGAATGACTCTGATATTCGGATTGAGAGCTCTTGCTCTGCTGGTACAGGCTTCAAGGTCAAAGTCAAAGTAGGGAAGAACATCCATTTTGTTGATCAGCAATACATCACAGATCGTAAACATCAGGGGGTACTTTAAAGGTTTGTCGTCGCCTTCCGGAACACTTAGGATCATGGCATTCTTTGAAGCACCTGTGTCGAACTCGGCAGGACAGACAAGATTACCTACATTCTCCAGGATGGCAAGGTCAAGACCTTCTGTATGAAGCCCTTCCAGACCCTGCTTTGTCATATCGGCATCCAGATGGCACATACCGCCGGTATGCAGCTGAATGACTTTTGCTCCGGTCTTTTCGATCCTTCTTGCATCTACATCCGAGTCAATATCAGCCTCCATAACACCGATGCTAAGTTCATCCTTCAAAAGTGCTATGGTCTTTTCGAGTGTCGTGGTCTTGCCGGCACCGGGAGAGGACATCAGATTAAGAAGAAATGTTTTCTTCTCTTTTAAGTCCTGCCGAAGCAGATTTGCCTGCTTGTCGTTGTCGGCAAAAATACTTTCTTTGATATCCAGAATTCGTATTTGGTTCATAGTTCACCTCGATTCATTTTGTTTATCAGTAACTGGTAATCTGGTCATACCAGAACTCTTTGACATAACTTTAACACATATTTCACTTTTCGTCAATAAGGCGAATATAGTAAGCATAAAACCTGTAAAAACTGTTATTTTTCATCTTGATTATTGACAATGAATTTTATATAATCTGATTGTGGTACGTGGTCATACCACAATCAGATAAGGAGCTTGGCATATGGAATTTAAAAAACTTAGTGCACCATCATTAAAAGAACTTTTTATACAGGAGCTGGAGTCCTCAATATTATCGGGAAAGCTTGCAATCGGAGAAAAACTGCCGCCGGAAAGAGATCTGGCTAAATCCATGCAGGTTAGCAGAGCTGTAGTGAATGCCGGGATCGCAGAGCTGGCCAGAAAAGGTTTTCTTGCCATCAGACCAAGGATCGGAACCTTTGTAGCGGATTACAGGAGAAATGGAACCCTGGAGACCTTGATTTCAATCATGAATTATAATGGCGGACGATTGCGGGACGAGGAGATCCGGTCGATCCTTGAGCTTAGAATTGCGCTGGATACAATGGCTGTCGAGCTTGTTATGGCAAAGATAACAGACGAGGACATCAGAACACTTGGAAGTTATGTTTCTCAGATAAAAGAAGCTGATTCTCCGGAAGCGGCTGCATTGCTGTCTTTTTCTTTCCAGCATGAGCTGGCCTGTCTGTCAGGGAATACTCTTCTGCCTTTGATTTTTTCTTCCTTTAAAGCAGTCATCATGACTTTGTGGGAACGTTTTTGCAGATTGTACGGTGTTGATGAGCTGTACAGGAATAATATTTTACTGCTGAATTGTATTGAAGAAAGGGACATTAACAAGGCCAGTGCCTGCGTTGCTGCATCGATCAATGATACAATAAGCGGAAAGCGCCAGATATATTATTGAGAAGACCAAAGCTTGAGAAGACCAAAGCTTGCGAAGTACAAAGCTTGCGAAGGATGAAAAGGAACTGAGAATATGAATATACAGAATGAAGTTAAGATAATCAGAAGTGCAAGAAAAACAATGACACTGCAGATCGATGCAGGGGGAAGCCTTGTTGTTCGCGCTCCGTTCCATGTCAGAGAAAAAGCAGTCAGTGAGTTCATACAGATGAATCAGGAGTGGATCATCAGAGCACAGCAAAAGAAAAGGGAACAGCAAAGCAAATTAGAGAGATACAGAAAACAGCCTGGTGGTGCATTTCTTTATCTTGGTAAGGAGTATATTATTTGTGAGACGAAAGCGAGGCGGATTCGGCTTATAGAAGACAGAATCGAATTACCGGAAGGAACTGACCCCGGCAGAGAACTATATCAATGGATGAAAAAGCAGGCAGGAGCTGTTCTTCGGGAGAAGACCAGAGAGAAAGCGGATATGCTGGGACTCATGCCGCACGGTATTAGTATTACGCAGGCAAGGTCACGATGGGGCTCTTGCAGCGGAAGAAATAATATCAGTTTTTCCTTCTGTCTGATGATGTGCCCTGTAGAGGTTATCGATTATGTGATTATCCATGAACTATGCCATATTCAGGAGAAGAACCATAAGCAGCCGTTCTGGAGGCTGGTGGAAGCTTTTGATCCGGCATACAAAGAACACAGACAATGGCTTCATGAACACAGCTATTATATGGATATCATGCAGGAGCTGCAGGATATGCACAGTTAAGCCGTCACTTTGTTAAATGCAGTAAACATATGAAGAAGTAGTGTAAAAGATAAAAAATAAATGTAATAATATTGTTAGATTCGTTGAAATTTTATTCTCTATTTGCTATATTGCTTACATGTAATGAGTACATATGACAGTACTTTTTACAGCATATAATAGGGAGGAATTGAATATGAAGATCGTAAGGTCATGCAGGAGGCAGATAGCAAGGTTCCTTGTTTTTCTGTTGGTTTTTTGTTCGCTTTTTGGCAGCGGAAAACCAGAATTGACAGCACAGGCTGCAGAAAGTGTAGCTATAGCAAGCTGGTCAGCACCGACAAAACCGGTCGATAATCCGGTCATTGAAAATGACGAAAAGACGGGTGCTACATTACAGCACAACCTGGGGCTAGAACATTTATCGTCAGCAACATCAACTAAATATTATTATACTTACTGGCATACTAATAATCATGGCTATTATCAGATTCATCTGAGCAGCCTTGGTTATGAGAATTTGACTTTCAGCTTTGGATTAATGGGCTCGAATACCGGACCTGGCGCATTTACTGTGCAGTACAGTACAGATGGTATCAACTATGAAAGTGCATCACCGGACACATTTTCCGTTTCTTCTGGGAGCTATACATATCATACAATCTCAGACATGCCTGCTGCTGCAGATAATGCGGCTGATTTATATATCAGGGTGGCAGTTGTTTCTGATGCAATGGCAATTAATGGAAATGCGGTAGTGGATACCGGAACTAATTATATTAGTGCCATTTATGTAAAAGGATCAGCTATGGCTGTTGCGCCGACAGAAGGTCTGACATCGACTCCGACAGCAGAACCAACAGCAGAACCGACAGCAGAACCAACAGCAGAACCGACAGCAGAACCAACAGCAGAACCAACAGTAGAACCGACTATACCGGTTGCTGCATCAAGCGGCATCATCACTTCCATCAGTGAAGTAAAAGCAGCTGGTGCGGGAACATTTTCAGTACGTGGTATGGTTACATACATTAATGGAAGAAATGTTACGATCGAAGATGACAGTGCAGCCATTAATTTATTTTTTAACAGCGGGGCACAGTCAGGAATCAATCTTGGCGACACCATATCTGTAACCGGAAATTATAAGACCTATCAGGGATTAATTGAATTAGATGGTATCAGCGGTTATGATTTGTGCGGGCTGCCATTGACTGAGGTGACTATTCAGCAGCTGCTGGATGAGCCGGACACATATCAGGCAAGAAGGGTTTTGATCAAAGATGCCGTAATCGGAGAGATCAATACCTCCGGATATACAAAAGTAACGCAGAACGGAAGCAGCATTTCAATCTATAAATCACCGGCGCTCGATGCTGCAGTTGTATCAGGTTCTTCGATTGATATTATTGCGGTAGTCGGATGTTTTAACGAGCCACAGCTTCGCGTTGTATCAGCTTCGGATGTTATGGCTGCCGGATCAGGAATTTATGCGGTCAAAGGAGCTGCGGATACTGCATCTGAAATAGCAGCAGTAAGAGCAGCAAAGTCGGGAACCGGTGTAACGGTGACCGGAACAGTTACCATGATTGACGGGAAGAGCATCTATATTGAAGATGATGTAGCCGGCATTGTTCTTTACTTTAACAGTGCACCGTCTGGACTTGTCATAGGTGACACAATAACTGCTACAGGTAATTATTACCTGTATAAAGGACTTGCAGAGCTGCAAGGCGTTGCTACGTATGTTAAAAAATCAATGCCGCTGACTGCAGCGACTATTGCTGATATTCTGGCAAATGAAGCTTTCTATCAGTCTAAGCGCATACAGATTTCAAATGCAGTGATCGGAGTTATTAATACAGCAGGATATACATCACTGACACAGGGCGATACTTCGCTGAATATATACAAGGTGCCTGCTTTAACAGATATTGCAGCAGGAGATACGGTCAATATAGTGGCAGTTGTAGGATATTACGGTCTGAATACACCCGGTTCACAGCTTTGCGTGTCAGCAGGAACAGACATTAGTCTGGTATCCGCCGCACCTACAGAAACACCGGAGGATCCTGGAACTTCTGAAGATGTCACAGATCCTATTCCGGATGACAGTATAGCTGACGGAGTATCGACAATTGCAGGTGCTTATGCTGCAGGTGCAGGAACAGCCGTGACAGTGATCGGTCAGCTTGTATATCGTTTTGGAAATTATAATACGGAAAATACTGCCATCCTGGAAGATGTGATCAGCGGCGAAGTTATTGGCCTCCAGGTGTATGGTACACTTTCCTCCTATGCAATAGGGGATATCGTTAAGGTTACAGGAACACTGAATGAATATGGAACCGTATTGCAGGTCAAAGATATAACTGCGACAGAATTAGTCGAAACAGGGAAAGAACTGATTCCGGCTCAAAAAGTTACCATAGATGACCTTAAGAATAACATGGCAGATTACCTTTCAGAGTATGTTGTTCTTTCTTCAATGTCACTTGGTGCATATAACAGCAACGGCAGCACTACTATAACTGATGCAGATGGAAAAACCTTTCCTATTTACAGGGCAGCGACCTATCCAGACGGTGTTACTGCAGGAGATGTGGTTTCAGTGTATGGAATAGCATCAAAATATGCTAACACAAGCTCCACGACCTATCAGTTACGTGTAGGAAACAGCGGATCATATGTAAAAGCAGGAGTAACAACAATTGATACATCCATAGTGCTCCCGGTAGCTATATGGGCAGGAACCGGAAATTATGGAACTGCTGTGAATGTCTATGCTGATGCGTATAGTGATAATGACCAGCAAAACAGCACAGCATACATTACAGCAAAGAAAACTGCTGCAGGTGCCTATGAGACCCCGCAGATGAAAGTTGTAAATTCAGGCGTTACCAGCTATTATCTTGGCGGTACAGGCATGATGCCTGGCGGGTTTTACGAACTTTCGCTCAGCTCCAGACTTTACGGAGCGCTTTCCATGACATTTTCAACGAGAGGCTCGAATACTGGCGCAGGAAGTTATCAGATCAGCTATAGTACTGATGGGATTAACTTCACCAGCGATAATGTAACAGTCCGTACAAAATGTGACTATACCAATTATGCCACAGATCCGGCAACGCCTGTCAGTGTTGATACTACTACGACAAATGGTGTTTTTACATACGCAGTAGCCAGTAAATATCACGATATTACCGTGACGTTTCCTGAAGCAGTAAACCTTGCGGATACCCTGTATATACGAATCTCGGTTTATGGAGATGTGAGCCTGAATGGCGGAACTGTTAAGTCTACTGGAACCAATTATATAACTTCACTGAAAATAGAAGGAAGCCCTGCTGTTTCTGATTCCATATGCGGGTATGTTGTGAACAGTCCAAAAGCTGGTGAAGTAATGCTTTCTCAGACATTGACTTTCAGTACGGCAACAACTGGAGCAACGATCTATTACTCAGTCAATGGTGCTGCAGTACAGGCATACGATTCTGTTAACCCACCCGTATTATCTGTACTTCCTGCAACGGTTGAAACGTATGCTGTGAAAGCCGGGATGACTGACAGTGTAAAGATTCTTTCAAATTATGTTCAGGCACAGGTTCCAACAGTCAAAGTAAGTCCTAACGGCGGAGCTGTGCGTTTGGGTTCGACGGTCAAGCTTACGAGCCAGGAAGCTGGTGCAGCAGTCTATTACTCCATAGACGGACAGGTAACCTGGAATACATATACATCAGCACTTGTTCTGGATACCCTTCCCGTAACGATGTCAGTTAAAGCTGAAATGGATGGTTGTCTGCCGAGTGAAATTACCACAGTGACATTTACAGAAAGAGAAAATACAAAATACAATATTTACTTTGGACAGCTGCATTCCCATACAAACGTTTCTGATGGTATAGGTACTGTTGCTGAAGCACTTGATTATGCAAAAAATGAAGCAGAAAATCTTGATTTCATCGCAATAACAGATCATTCCAACCTGCTCGACAATGACACCCTGGCTACTTTGGACAACGGTTCGGCCAGCAGCGAGTGGACATCTTCAAAAGCATTGGCAAGCTCTTATTCGGACGAGAACTTTGTAGCACTGATCGGGTATGAAATGACATGGTCTGGCGGCGCACCGGGTCACATGAACACATTCAACACCAATGGATTTTTAAGCAGAAATATGGCCGGATATACCAATGGATTAGCAGCGGCACTTCCCAATTACTATACGGCCTTAAAAACAGCAGCAGATTCCATCAGTATGTTCAATCATCCGGGTTCTACCTTTGGAGACTTTGATGATTTTGGTAATTATGATGAAGAAATTGATGCTTTGATCACATTGATCGAAGTGGGAAACGGAGAAGGTGCGGTTGGCAGCAGTCTGTATTTCCCATCATATGATTACTACACAAGAGCGCTAGACAAGGGCTGGCACCTTGCACCGGCGAACAATCAGGACAATCATCAGGGTTCATGGGGCGATGCAAATACGGCGCGTACTGTGATTCTTGCGGATACGCTGACAGAAGATAATATTTATGAAGCTATGCGCAACCGCCGTGTATATGCAACGGAGGATAACGATCTTTCCGTATGGTATCAGCTGAATGGGTACGATATGGGGACAATACTTGAGGATAAACCGGAAGCTGTGGATATAGAAGTAGAACTGGCTGATCCGGATCTGGAGTCCTCAAAGGTCGAGGTCATTGTCTATGGTGGTGTCAGCATAGAAAGTGAGACATTGGCAACCGGCAATGGAACCGTTGATTTTGAACTATCCCCGGATTATGCCTATTACTATATTAAAATTACACAGGCAGACGGTGACATCGCAGTTACTGCACCTGTATGGATTGATGAGGTGGAAGCAGCAGGCGTTTCTTCAGTCACTACGACCACCGATCTGCCGATAAAAGGAGAACCTGTTGATATTACAGCGACCCTGTTCAATAATGAAAATACCGATCTTACTGTAACCGGAATTGATTTTATGATCGATGGGGAAATTATACACTCCGCAGATGCAGCTGCACTTGGGTTCAGTAAAATCACAACCGGGCAGACGCAAAGCTACAGCTTTGATTATACGTATGCAGGGGTAGGAAAAACTGAAATAACGGCTGTACTGCATGCTGTCTTCGAAGAAGCAGACCGTGTATATCAGGGATCGATGATTCTGAACTTCGTGGATGAAAAGCTTGTAACAAAAGTCATTGTGGATGGAACACACAGTAATGATTATGTAACCGGCTATTATGGCGGGAACATGGGCAATTTTGCCGCACTGTCTGCAGCTGAATATGTTCAGGTCAAAGTTGTTACAGATAAAATAACAGAAGAGATGCTGCGTGACTGTGATTTTCTGATCATTTCAGCACCGGCAAAGAAAACAAGCTCTTCCAATGGCTACAGCTATGTGCCAACACATTTCGAGGATGACTTTATAGCACTGGTGAAAGATTATGTTGATGACGGAGGAGACCTGCTTCTTTGCGGTTTGGCTGATTATCAGGACACAGCAAATTCACAGACATCAACCGAAATGAATAAGCTGCTTTTGGCTATTGGCGCAACAACCAGAATGAACAGTGATGAAGTAATGGATGATGATAACAACGGAGGATCAAATTACCGTTTATACCTTACGACCTTCAACGAAGCATCTGAGCTTATGAAAGGTATGGTTATCGGTCAGAAATACAGTGCTTACAGCGGGTGTACAGTACTGCTTGACGAAGCGGCAGCAACTGCAGGTACAGCACAATGGCTGGTCAAAGGATTTTCGACCACATATTCTTCTAACACAAAAGCACTGGACAGCAATTACGTGGCAATTGAAAAAGGAGATGCAATCCTGCTTGCAAAGGAAATGCTTGGTTCAGGTTCGAATCTGTATGTTTCAGGTACTGTTTTTCTCTCGGATTTTGAAGTAAAAGCAGAAATAGATAATGTAAATGACCTTCAGTATGCGAACAGGACAATTGCACTGAATCTGATCGACAGTATTAAGAAGGAGATTCCCGTCAGCACAATTGAACAGGTGCGTGCAGGAGAGATGGGCGAGGTATATGCCATTGAAGGATATGTAACAGCAGGAACCGCTTTGGCCAATACATCATTTTTTGATTGTATATATGTTCAAGATGAAACAGGCGGAACAACAGTATTCCCATTTGCAGTATCGGGAATTGCTATAGGGACAAAAATAAGAATCATTGGTTATGTTGACCAGTACCAGGGTGATAAAGAGCTTCAGGTCATCAGTTATTCATTGCTTGATGGCGAACCATTTGTTATAGAACCTGAAGTCATGTCAACCGCAGATGCTTCAGATTATGACACAAATGGAGGAAGTTTGTTAAAGGTAACAGGTGTTGTTACTAAAATTAATGAAAGCAGTTATGGTATACAGAGCTTTCTTCTAAAAGATGCAAGCGGGACTGCTGTCAGGATTTTTATGGATGGCTATATTGGATCTTCAAACGGAACGGATCTGACTGGTGATATAATTAAGCTGGGCAACACAATTAGTGCAGTAGGATTATCCTATCAGAATGCAGACGGGTCATGTCTACGTGTCCGTGATCGTGCAGAAATCAAATTGATAGCAGAAGCAAAAGAGACAACGCCTGAGACACCGGCAACCACGGTCACACCTGCACCGACTATCACAACAGCGCCGTCTGCTACTCCCGATCCTGCAGTAACACCTGAACCTACGGCAGCACCGGAAACAAACATAACTGTTGTTCCAACACAATCACCTGATTCAACAGAAGGTGATGGTACGCAGATAGCAGATGATGGCACACCGGGATCATCGGTTGATACAGGTTCAGCAAGTGAGAATAACGGAACGTCTTTAGAGGATGAAAGCATCAATGATAATGATGTGCCTCAGGGAGATGCACTTCCGCAAACCGGCACACGTGATGAAAGGTTATTCTTTATCATCGGCACAGGACTGATACTGGCAGGAAGTACCATATATAAAAAGAACCGAAGAACCATAATGCTGCAGAATCAGAAGAGACAATAGCAGAGCTGGAAATAGGATCATAAAAATCAAACTGTCTTCCTGCATGAAAATGATGCAGCAGTGTGTAAAAATCCGCAGAAGTCATTGTCAGATGACTGCTGCGGATTTTATGCTATTATATGTTTACGCATCCGGATTATTCCTGTATAATAAATATAAAAGCGAAGAACGGGAGGTAATTTTATGTTTTGCAGTCAATGCGGTGCTCAGGCAGGATCATCCGTGAATTTCTGTACACAGTGCGGTGCGAGAATTAGCCAGCAGTCTGCGCCTGTTTATCAGGAGCCGGCACAGATCTATATGCAGCCGGCACAGGAAAATTTCAGTCAGCCAACGGTCCTATGGACACTTTCCGCAAGCGAAAAGGTATCCATGTTCAAAGCTGACCAGTGCTATATTGTTTTTTTTCCAGACCGGCTGGTGTTAGACTATCTGACAAAGGAACGCCTGAAGATAGAAAACGAACACCTGACACAGGAAATCAGACAAAGTGACATGGGATTTTTTAAAAAAAGTGCGGCTATGATGAGTTACTGGTCAGGTTATGCCAAACGATATGCGACAATGCAGCCGGATCAGATTCTGGCATTAAGCCCTGAGAATAAAGTACTGTGGAATTCTGCAATATCACAGTTCTTCTTTCATTGCTATTCGGAGGATTTTGATGAAGATTCAAACACCAGGTCAAGCGGCGGAGAATGCATCATTTTATTTACGAATGGCGCAAAGATGAAGTTTTCCC
>QKDK01000158.1 GCA_003252135.1 Clostridia bacterium | reverse complement strand
TTTTAAGTAAGTCATGAACTCCTTTGTCACATAATCCCCACTTTCATTGATCCATTCACGTGGTACTGTTTTTTCTGCATTCGCTATTTTATGAACATCGTGCATATCTGTTATGCAGATATACGGGTCATCGGAAATGCGTTTCAGCAGAATCATTTTGCCGGTCTCACCTTCCATGGCAGCTTTTACACCTGCCGCACCGACCTGAAAAGCTTCGGCGATATCGACCCGTGATACCAGATGGGAGGCTGAACGCTGCAGTGTGCTCAGCTCAATGGCACGCGTCTTGCAGCCGATCTCTGCAGATATAACGGTAGCAAGCGTTCTTGCTGTTCCTGTGAGCTGCTTGTGCCCGAAGGCATCCACATAATCTGAGCCTTCCCCCAGTTCACAGACGTATTTCCCGTTGGCCACCTTAATCCCTTCGGATACTGCAACGGTGATGCATTTCTTTCTTGGCAGAATTTCTTTCACTTTATCGACAAACCGCTCCATATCAAAGGTAAGCTCCGGCATATAGATCAGATCAGGACCTACACTGTCTTCTCCTTCAGCAAGAGCAGCTGCTCCCGTGAGCCAGCCGGCATGACGTCCCATGATTTCGACAATGGTAACGATCTTTGTGTCATATGCAAAGCTTAAGGTATCAGCAATCACTTCTTTCAAAGCAGTTCCTATATATTTGGCAGCACTTCCATACCCCGGGGTATGGTCTGTTACCGCAAGATCATTATCTATGGTTTTCGGCACACCGACAAAACGTGTCGGATGATCGACTATTACTGCGTAATCAGACAGTTTACGTATGGTATCCATGGAATCATTTCCGCCTATGTATAAAAAACATCCGATATCAAGCTTGTCGATCACCGAAAAAATCTTCTTGTACACATCCTCATGACCGTATATCTCCGGAAGCTTATAACGGCAGGTTCCGAGGAATGCAGCCGGTGTCCTTTTCAGGAGTTCAATGTCCAGTTCGCTTTTAATATGTTCCGAAAGATCTGTGTACTGTTCATCAAGAAATCCAAGAATACCGTGACGCATGCCATAAACTTTTTCAACACCACGATCCATGGCCGATTTGTATACACCTGCAAGACTGGAGTTGATCACTGCTGTGGGTCCACCTGATTGTCCAACGATAACGTTTTTTCTCATAAGCTTCCTCCTTGTATTAAGTTTTCCTGTCATAACTTTTTGTAAGTCGATTCAGTCACATTTCCAGACAGGATGCCGCTTTTGGCATCACAAACAATCAATAAAGAACAAGATATTTGAGCCACTGCGAAAATATCGCAGTTCTTTCTGGTGTGAAAGCAGTTTTTCCTTCACACGATTGTAATACAATTTCAGCCGGTTGTATTATGTTAGTTGTCGTCTGCTGCTTTAATCGGTTCCCCAAAGTCCTCCTTAATTTAAAAGATCTGCTGCAATCTGCGTGTAGAATAATTCTTTCCGTTCTTCAAAGCTTTTACCATCAAAGCCGCATATCCACATAGCTTTGGCCAGTGTCGTCTCAAGGTTCATGTCCTTTGCCTCCAGAAAATTCACCTGATTGTTCAGTCTGCTGCCAACTTCATAGACCGAAATATGACTTCCTTCATAAACGACCTGCGTTGCAATGATCAGCAGCTTATCCTTTCCGTTTTCTGATTTCATAATTTCAATGATAGGGTCTGTCAGCCGATTTGGAATCCCCCCGGATCCAAAGCTTTCAATAATCACGCAGTCATTGTGCTTAAATATATCTGCAAGTGTATTTGCCAAAGTACATGGTGTCAGCTTCAGTAAAAATACCTTATCATTCATCGTTTCATAAAACTTTACTTCCTGCTGTGCTTTCTTTGGTTCGATATACCACAGCACCTTACCGTTCTGAATAATGCCAAGATATGGATAGTTAATGCTCGAGAAGGCATGATAGCTGACAGACATCGTCTTTTTTGCTCTGCTGCCGGCAATGATCTTTCCGTTGAATACGACCATCACGCCTTTCGCTTTTTCTTCCATGGCACACAGGATGCTGTCAGTGAGATTTACCTTCGCATCCGTGGAATCAAAGGTGATCGGCTTTTGTGAACCGGTCAGTACAATGGGTTTATCAGAATCCTGTATCATATAGGTAAGTGCCGCTGCCGTAAATGCGAGGGTGTCTGTTCCATGACTGACTACAAAACCGTCATACAGGTCATAGGCCTCCCGGATCGTCTTTACAATGCCCATCCATTCCTTCACTGTCATATCCGTGCTGTCAATGTTACAGACTTCCGCTGTGTCCAGTTTGCAGACTGATTTCATGACCGGAAGATAAGACACAAGCAGCTCTCCGTTGATGGAGGGAAGCAGTCCCTTTGCAGTATTGGCCGATGCAATGGTTCCGCCAGTCGTTATCAGTAATATATGTTTCATTACACTTTCCTTTCAGGGCAAAATTTATGCTATTTTTTATGTCACTCATCAATATTCATTCATTTTCATTTATTTTCATTCATTTTCGTCTTGTTTTATTTCTTAATTTGTTCGGTGTAAGCATTAATGTTAAAAAAGCTTCTCAGATATCACACGTCCCTTTTTGTTCACACATGTGTAGTTTTCGTGTGTAAACTGTGAATTCTATTCATCTGCTATTAATATTTTATTATCGGCTCCGATATACCCTGTGACAGCCGCATAAAGAGCACTCTGATCAGGTGTTCTGCTGTTCATTGTGTTTTTCAGGAGGAAGCATGCACAATGAAACTATTCACTGCAGATTAAAGAAAGACACAGCTGGCTTCTTACTCTGCACAACCAACCGGAGGGTAAAATGAGTATAGATGCTATTACAAATTCATCGTATTACAGTATGCTAAGTGCATTGACTCAGAGTTCTTCGTCGCAAAGTTCAACAACATCTGAAACGTCAGACGGATTTGATATCTCACAGCTGTTTGAAACGCTTCGTCAAAAACAGGAAGAATTAAAATCATATTCTGAAGCCGAATCTTCTGAGGACACAGAAACAAAGATTGCTGATCTTGAAGACGAAATCGACGCTCTGAAAGAAACACTGGGTATTACAAATGCAGAAATGATGCCGCCGCCACCGCCGCCGATGGGAAAGCCCATGGACGACCTGTCCGATGATGATTATGAGGCTTTGCTGGAAAAAGCGATGGAATCATCGTCACAATATTCCAGTGATGGTTCGACTGAGTCTTACACAACGGCATCGACTTACAATTATTACGTCTGACCGTTATTGAGCAACCATCAAATTTCCTTAAAAAAACACAGGCTGATACCTTTATCCTTGTATCCGCCTGTGTTAGAATCAACTAGTTTTGGCCTGAAACTGCAGCCAGGCGTTCTGCCGCATATCCTGCCAGTGATGAGTCCGGACAGTTTTCCAGCAGCTGATTATAATAAAACGCTGCTTTTTCATTTGATGAGATATCCTGATAAGCTTTGCCCAGATAGTATAGAGCACGATCATAGGAAGGGTTATAGGTAACTGATTTTGTCAGGTCACTGATGGCATTCTCATAATCGCCGTTATCATAAAATGCACGTCCTGTAACATATGTGTATGTTGCGGCATCTGACATGACTTCCGCTGACATGGAAGTGTATAATCCCTGAATGCTGGTATCCTCTGTAACCGACAGATCGACACTGCTTAAAGCCCCGGCCGCAGCGATACACAACTCTTCTGAAGGTGTTCCGCCGTTTACTTCTGTTGACTGTCTGTCAACCTTGTAAGCTATGTATGCTTCCATTGCCTGTGACAGAGCTGCGTATAATTCGCCGTATACAGGGTCTTCCACACTGACGTACTCGACCTGTCCTGTCGCTTCTGCAAGCGATTGCTTTAATTCCTCATTTGTCGTCTGCAGCGAGGTGACCTGTGTCTGGAGAGAATCAATGGTTGCCACCTTACTATTCAGCAGGTCGCTGTAATCGAGCTGTTCAGCTGCATACTCTGCTTTTATCTTGTTCTCTCTGGTCGGCAGGATCAACAAACTTACCACTGCGATTCCTATCAGTACACCGACGATCAGGTTAATGAAATTCATGATGTTCGGCTTATCTTCTTTATATTCGTTCTCTTTCATGATGATGGGAGCACTTACACCGGTATAATCCTCTTCCAGTGAAGGATCTGCATTCTCCCCGCCGATAGCACCGGCAGAAACTCTTGTTATTTCTGAAAGATAACGAAGTGTTGTAGTATTGGCTATGTCGATTTTTTTACATTTTAATAGGAGCCTTCTTGCTCTTTCATATTCGCTGTTCTTCATATAAAGAAGTGCCAGCAGGTGATTTGCACGCAGGAACTTCGGATGCAGTGCTATTACTTTTTTCAACTGAATGATGGCAAGATCTACCGTCCCCTGCTTTGCCGATTCGAGTGCCATATTGTACTTACGTATCGCCTGATTATACCCTTCCAGCTTTTCGGGATTTGACTGAATTATATCCATATACACATCCGCATCATTTTCTTTCGCCTGAAAATGCTTGCTGATGACCCATTCACTGATGGCTGCGACTGTCTCTCCCATCTCAAAATACACAAGTCCAAGGAGATTTCTTGCATTGGTGTTCGTCTTATTCATCTCAAGGCTTTTCTTTAGCAAAACAACAGCACCGGATAAATCCCGTACTTTTGCTTTTTCAAGTCCCTGATTGTAATACCTATTTGATACATGTGTTACTTTTTTATATACAGACAGATCATATCCGCAGGCTTCGCAGATAATTCTTCGCGCAGCTACAGGATTGCCGCATTTTGGACAAATCATAAACTCCTACCCCCGTTTATTGCTGCTTTTCTCTCTCGCTTTGTAAAATCGTATCAAGTATATCACGGATATCCGTCAGGTCATTATTGAATATGGCTTCTTCTGCCTGGTCAACTTCCAGACTCGGCTGGAACTTTTCTATCTCCTGATCAAAATTAAGCATTGATTTCCTCCTTAAACTTCTGAGAATACTCCTTCTTTTATCATACCTGTCCGGCATATAAAAAGCAATAATTATGTCAATTTTTTTCTAATAGTGAATGTTCCTGAAGTTATTGGACAGACACCAACGATTGCAGCGCAATTACAAAAATAAGAAAACTTGTAAAATTATATCAAGGCATAAATTCAATATTAAGAATTTCAAATTTTCCTTGTGCATCGTAATTAAAGTAAACACTCAGCATTCCGATATAAGTCATATGTGACTGGGCGGCAACTTCATGCGCAATGAGGCAGGGACGACCATTATAGTTACCTGTTTCTGCCTCACATATTCCGGAAACATATCCGACAAAATCACCTTCTTCAAAATTGTAACCGCGATAATTCTGAATGGAATCTATATATCGACGCTCCGTGGATGACATTACTGAACTGTCATCACTATAGTATTCAGAAGCATCAAACAGGATGGACCAGTCCGTATCACCGGATGCAAGGATAATGTCAAATTCATTTTCTCCTCTGGTTATCGCAAAATTAAAGCCGCTGCATCCATTCCTGTCATCCGGATCTGACATTAGTGCCCATTCGCCATCTGTTTGTTTCAGACACAGGATTGTATAATGATACCCGTCATCTGCTGTCGCTTTGTATAAAGTAATGAATAATTCATTCTGCCTGTCACCATCCAGATCTAGAGCTTCTGCGGTCTCTACTGCCATTAATACTGTATTCTCCTGATAATATTCATATTTCTTTTCACCATTAACATACATATCAATGCATGAACCTGAGTCATAATACTTATAGAATAGAATGGCTTCATTTATTCCGTCGCTATTTATATCCATGCTGAATTCAAATACACGGTCATTTCGAATGACTGGTATATCATATTCGGATGATGACTGGGTAACATCTGGTGTGTTTGCTGACGTGTTTACCGGTGCTCCTTCATCACTTTCGATATTCTGATTATTATTCTGATTATTGTTCTGATTATTGTTCTGATTATTGCTCTGTTCATTGCTTTCTACATCATTAATGTTATTTTTTCCCATATTTGCGTCTTCATTATATTCCACATGGATTGTGCTGTTATCAGTCCAGCTGTAATCTTTGAATTCATATTGATAGGGTTCAGGCACCAAAACAAAAGTATCCTGTGACATTTTTGCCAGACTGATTACAATAAGATTGTCAAAACGCTTATCGCCTTGAACGGATGCAATAGAAAATGCTGCCTTACTGTTATCCGGTGATAGTTTGTAGCTTTGGAGCACTCCCATTCCCAAAGCCGTATACTGCATTTCCTGATTTTGATACCGAAGGAGAAAATACTCTCGATTCTTTGTTCCGGAAAAACAACTCATCAGAATATAATAAGCATCCTCCGTTTTACGGATAACTTCTGTCTCAATCTGATCTACAAGAAATGCAAGAACCTGAACCGAATAATCCTGTGTATAATCAACTCCCGCGTAGAGAAAATCACGGACATAGTCTATATCAGTTACAGGTATCGAAATCATCTCATCTTCTGTCTGTATCGTCATACAATAGTTCAGGTAGTAGTTCTTTGTCTCAAGCTGTTCTGCTGTCAGCACGGATTCCGGCTCTGGTGTTGGTGATGGCGTAAGAACATACTCTGAACCATACGTTATGTTTACTGAGCTATTATCCATCCATTCAAAATCTGTAATGCGATATTGATAGTCATCAGGCAGTGCAATCTCCTTATCAATCGACAGATTGGTCAGATCCACCACCACAATTCGATTTGTCACGACCGCAGCTTTCACCAGTGCGAACTTAAGTGCAAGCTTACTCTTGTCCGGTGAAACACAGCAATTTTGGTAAGTTGTATGATCCAGATATAAAGATTTAATATTTCCGTCCTCAAAGACAAGTAAAAGAGAATTATCTTCCTGGGTCTGCGTATCGTATTTTATCAGGACATAATACGATGTACCGGCATGATACAGTACCTTTGTTTCAATGCTGTCAAAATACATATGTATCTGTGTCTCATCTTTTGCAGATTCATCATTCCCCGACAGACTATTATAAAGCTCTGGTATATCATATAAACTCACCGTTACAGTTTCATCTTCTGTCTGAAATGTAATACTGTAGTCTGTGTTTGATGCGTTGTTTATGGTAACCACTTCTGGCGATGTTGTCATTTCGTTCTCAGGTAAGTTGCTATTTTCACTTTGTGTTGTACCACAGCCTGTTAGGATCAAAAGCAATGCGGTAGCCATAAGTACAATACGATACTTCATACGATGTCCAGCCTTTCTTCTAATTATTTTACATTATATTCATGGTTACTTTGTTATTTTGTACCATACGATGGAATCATCCGATGCGGATAAATACTCCCTTGTCCTTGCTTCCCATTCCTCTTTTGATACCTCGTTTTCTTCAAGAAAGAACTGCTCATAATCATCGCTCTCTGTCTGACCGTTTTCCTCTGACTTGTGATACTTTGAAAAGTAGATCCTTGAAAGTACGTTCCCATCATTATCCAGTACTGCGTACCAGTAATCGGAATGGGTCGGGGCACCACCTGGTCTCACATAAAGGATTGCTCCATTATCAAGCGGATGTTCGTACTCCGAACCTCCATACCATAATACGACCTGTCCATCATGATAAGTATATATATTGTAACCACCAAATGCGGTAGGCAATATATGAAGCTCCGGGATTCCGTCATTGTTCATATCATAGACGGCTATGCTTGACTTTACGCCTTCATTCCAGTAAATATCAGAGAATTGTATGGGATCTCCACAGACTCCCAGGCTTGAATCCTGTGCGCCAATGTTTCCGGATATAAATTCATCATAAGCTTGCACTGCATTTTTATATTCAACTGTTGAATCTTCCGGAATCTGAATGAATTCATCACTCATAGTTGGGATTGTTGCAGCGTTATCTTCTTCCACTTTATCTTCCGTCACTTTATCCTCCAGCCATTGATCTGCATGATGTCCTCCGCTGCCATACCACCATGCATTTCCAAGCTGCCAAAGATCGTCAGCCTGATACCCTGATTCCTCAAGCGCATCCGCATATGTCCCTGTATAGACATCATCTCGTATAACGACCATTTCTCCATTCTCAAGCTTTGTTTCTACAAAGTGAAATCCTGCTAAATCCATATCATACTGATATTCCAAGGTATTCGTACATAAAAATTCACCATCAATATATTGGAAAATGTTCCAGGCAGCACAGCCGGCTCCGGAACCGCCCGTTGAATAGATACACTTTTTCTCTGCATCAAGTGCGGGATTTGCAATCGTTTCAAAGGTTTCAGACTCAACAAAGGTTGAAGTCTCCGGATCCCATAACCAACAGTCATACCACGAATTATCATGTGCTTCGCTTAAACATTTTAAAATGATCACATCCTGATATCCGTCGAGATTTACATCAACCACATGAAGCCCCATTGTATCAATCATAAATGCATCAATCGGAGTACCCGGATATGTTTGATCCTCCAAGCGGTTTGCATAATCCTCAAAAAGAATCCGATCACCACTTTCATCGAACACTTCAAGACTTATAACATATCCAAAATACCAATCATAAGAAGAGTAGGTTAACCCTTTTGCTACAAAACGATATTCCGGCATACCTTCATGCAGGCTTTCTGTGATTTCATAGACCGGTTCTATAAGCTCTCCGCATTGAATATCTCCAGTTTCCGGGTCGTTATCGCAGCTATTACCTGCATTGCCATAGCCATCGACATATCCCAGATCTATATTGATAAAGTTAAAATATCCATCCACGTCCTTACAGTTTATAACTCTCCCATCCGAATAATAAATAACATTATCTGCAATGACAAAGCAGTCCGTGAGAAAACTTGAATAGACTTTTTGTTCCTCGTTACTCACATCTAGCGTATATACCATTCTATCAGCGGAATTATAGTAATAGACCAGATCGCCCACCACATTTATACTCTGTGCCGCACTGTCACAAAGTGATCTGCTCTCACTTCCATCGATTCGCAGCGCACAGAACTTCTCATCTGATTCACTTAAGTATCGATTGTAGTAGATCCAGTCGCCCGCAGCAAGAATCTGCTTGGTGTAGTTAGAAGATGACTTTTCCTTGTCTGTACCATCTGTATTCATACGGTAGATGCCAAAAGTACCGCCTGATTTACCTGCAAAATAAATGACATCCCCGCGTACATTGATCGAAACAGGAATATCATCACTAAGCTTCTTTAAATCACTGCCATCAGGATTCATACAATATAGAATTCCGTTATCGTCAAAGTTACCAAAAAAGATTTTATCTTCTGCAAGAAAAACAGAATTCGTACTAGCAGTACATAACATCTGCAGATTACTTCCATCGGTATCCATTACATAAAGATTCACATTGTCATCGTCCTCTTGGCTTGTTAAAAAAATCTGGTCCTTCGTAATATTAAACCATGAAACAGCTATATCAGTAAGAGCATGAATATCATTGCCTTCCAAGTCACAGCTGTAAAGTACATCCCCATCGTAATGATTACTATAATAGATCCTGTCATTCTTTACGAAAATACTGTATTGATCTGTATATACAGGCGGATTTCCGGCATTGTTATTCTCATTATCGGCATTGTTATTCTCATTATCGACATTCCCAATATCATCAGCCTGTGTATCTTTATTCCCTGCACTTTCTTCGATTGCTCCCTCTTTGTCTGTTCCCTCTTCAATTGTTTCATTCATCGCATTTCCAGTAACTGCGTTAGAATTCTCTTCTAGCGCAGCTTTTGTATTTCTTCCTTCGGAAATATCTGTTGTTTCACTCACCGCACTGCATGATGTTCCAAACAGGCAGGCCATAAGAATAATGGCAGAAAAAGTTACGATAACTCCAGCTTTCATTTTAACCCCCTCAAAATTGAACTCCTGTCTAGCTGATAGACCATGTAATTAAGTAATCATCTGCAAAAAATAATCTACGCAATCTGGAAATAAGAACCAATAAGAACAAATATTTATTATAACCATATATTGTTACTTTACTGTTACCAACCATTTGCATATTTATTAATTATTTACAAATTCTTCATGCTGCAATCAATACGAATCCTATTTTGAAACCTATTCTGAATCCTATTCTGATTTTGATGTTTGATTTGCTTTATATGGATATTCGATTAATATTTGTAAATGACAATTGACGAAGAAAGCAAGAAATGTTATTGTAAGCAGTATCTGTAATATTTTTATACAAAAGTAAATTATCGCAATCATGAATGAATAACCTTTCGCCGGGTATTCATCTTGATGCGCGCATTACAATGCGCAGAAATGGAGAGCAATGAAAAAGCGAATTATTGTTTTGTTATTAGTTCTATCAATTGTATTTACCGGATGCGGTACTTCTCCGGAAGTACTTGATGATTTTAACACAGGCTCATCGTCCAACAGCAACAATTCTGACACCTCTGGATCTTCTGGTGATGGCGGAGTATCGGATTCTGCAGCTGAAAATGATGATACAGCGGCAGATGCCGGAAGTATTTTGGGACAGGGTGATCTTACAATATCTTTTACCAGCGACAGAGAAGCAACCTTCACACTCACCTGTCCCTCTTTTACCGGCAGCTTTGAAGATCTTAACGACGCGGATGCAGATGCAGAAGGCTTTTATGAATTATACTCCTGGGAAGTAAATTTCGGAGACTTTAGTGTCTGCGCCTATATACCAAAAATGGGGAAACAAAGCTATACCATCGATGACCTGCAATGCGATATCCGCTATATCCAGATGCAGGAAGATGGCTACGCATTCTCTTATGGTTTAACGAACCTCGAATACACGCTGTCAGGAGATACACTTACGATTCAGGTTGTACTTCCAAATGAATCTGATTTGTCTTTCGTTGAAGGTGCTGATATTGCAGAAATTGCAGCCTATACCTTTTCACAGGTACAGGAATATACACTGCTTGAAAAAGAGATGCAGACAGTCCTTTATGAACTATATTACACAGGTGCTGAATTTGCAGAGAATATCCCGGTGCTTACACAGGTATTCCCGGATGAAGTTTATGCTAACGGCTTTACACTTACCACAAAAGATGCTGCATGGTTTGCTCCATCCACAGAAAACTATGCTTTGTATGACGGAACGATCATAAATCCTGACGGTATGCTGGCTGCCGATAAAAAGGTGATGCTGGTATTTGATGCAGCCGGAACTATTATTGATGGTTACAGCAGATATGGATACTATACTGGATCTGAAAGTACCGCTGACGGATGGGTGCCAACGAAAGCAGATGAAGCAACCATGCAGATGTATTCTGAACAATTTATGCAGTCGGGTTATTCACTTAGCAGTTCCGAAAGTCTTGCGCAGGGAGAATTTGCAATTGACGGACATTATCTATACCTGCGATGGAATCAGGAGACCCTTGACAGAATCAGTGACTATGCAATCAATTACAACTATTTGTCATCTGCAAAATGGGTACAGAACGGACAGTCTGAAATACTGAATGGTGCCGATGCGGCAGATTACGGCTCAGGGTATAGTTTGTTCTACATGAGTGAATTTGTGCTGGATGATACGCTTCCACTTTTTGAGAATTACTGCACTCCGGAGGATTTTTACTTCCTGTCCATGATCACCATGCTCTCTGACGATTATTACATTGCAGAATACCCGACCTATGCTGATATCTGCTTCTTCGATGAAAGTGGAAAAGGTATTAAGCAGATTACTGTGCAGAATTTTGCTTCAACCACAGAGTATGATTATGCACTTTCCAATAGTTATCAGAAGGTAGAAGGAAGCAGTACCATACTATACCATACATATGACTGTGATGCTTCTTATATGAAAAGCTCCTATTTGATGGTGTCACAGAGTACCATTCAGAATTACGCTCCGCAGAGTTATTCACAGTGCATGAGCGATAACGGATTTGCAATCTATATGTCAAAGCCTTGGGCCGGTAATTAATGCTGCTCTAATTACTACAATAAATTTCATTCTGTAGACAAAAATGTATCAATGAGAAATAGATAGACTAGAAAGAATCTGTTCAGAAATGTAACGACAAGAAAGGTTTTGATGAAAATGTACAAATAAGAAATGTTTAGATAAAAATGTACAAAACAAGAAATGCCTCCGAAAAGTATAGCTTTTGGGAGGCATTTCATTCAATACATAAAGGAAAATGTATCTTACATTATTATTTCTTCTTAGCTATCAAAATGGCCCGATACGTGTCTTCACCGACCGGATGAAGTTGATAATCACCGTATTGCTCTTCTACTGTCAGCCCATATTTTTCTAACCACATGTGGCTCTGTTCAAGTGTTGCATAATGCTTCATTGATGCTACTTCTTTCTCAATAACTTCTCCGTCCGGTGTACTTATTACATACTTTCGAAGAAACTTTACCATACCGCTGGCACTGTCATAGCTGCTGCTTGACAGACTCATCTTTCCAACGTTCCCCTTCAGGTCCGTACCTTCGAATATTATTTTTTCTTCCGCATAGTTGAACCAATTCTCTGGGTGCATGGTATAGGCATAGTCAATGTATAGATATCCTCCGGGGATGAGTGCTTTTGATGCTTTTTCAAACAGTAGTTCCTGTGCCCTCATATAATCCATCTCTGTGACCAGATTAAATAAAAGATTGCCGGCAATTATTACGACCTCAAAATCACTTCCCCATTCATCGGTCAAAGCATCTGCTTTTTGCCAAGCGATATTGTCCAGAGCTTTCACTTTTTCCGAAATTTTCCGAAATTTTCCGAAGCATGTTTTCATCTACATCAATCCCGGTTACATTGTGTCCTGCTTTTGCCAACGGTACAAGGATTCGTCCGCTTCCGCAAGCCACTTCCAATATGCGTTTTGATTTTGTTCCAAGCATCGAAACCAAAAATTCCACATCCTCTGTCTATGTTTCATACTGCTCGTAAAGGTCTGTTGACCATTTTGTTATTATATCCTTTTTATCCAAGTTATTTCCTCCTGTTTGCCGGAGGGTTGTTAGAGAGTCGCTCCTCCGGAATTCTTTCCTTTCACATTCAATCTGTATTTTTCATCGCTGTAAACTTTTTTATTCATAGTAATCATCCTCTCTTTCTGCTTTCCACTGGATTAACTAAATGCCTATAAGATCCCTCTCAATCACTTGCTAACATGTAGGATTGTTCTCATCATAGCACGAGATAACAATACATTCCAGAACACATTCTATCTTACAAAAGGGAATTCCGATACTATTTCTGGTTTTGTTTCTATCATGCAAAGCATTCGGCTCGCAACACCGGAAGGATGATTCGTTCCTGCCTCCCATGCTTCTACAGTTTTATCAGAAACTCCTATATAACCTGCAAACAACCTTTGTGATAATCCGGTCATATTACGTATTTTTTTTATTTCTCCGGACGTGAAATGTTTAATTGGCACAATAGTTACGGTCCGTCTTTTCAGCTTTATACCCGTACTTTCAGTATCTGCAATCGCTTCATTTAGACCTGTTATTATACTTTTAAATAACTCACTCATACTTTATGCCCTCCTTTGTCCTCCAATATTTTAACATTTTATCATGTTGCCCATATTTTTACAACTTTATTCTTGTTACTAAGCTGCAACAGGAAATTTATATAGAGACTGCAAAAAAGAAGAAACCTCACTCAGACTTTACTCTGATGTGTGAAGTTTCTTCTTTCACTTTATTTAGAATGATTTGCATTTAATCAACATCATTATAATTCCATCTACTTACTATAGTACGCCAGTCTCTCTGTCACCTCAGTCAGCATATTGGAATAGGTGGTCAGCTTTTCCTTCTCTTCTGCAAGCTTAGCTTCCGGAGCTTTTGATAAAAAGCTTTCATTGGAAAGCATCTTGTTCGAACGTTCAAGTTCACCTTCCAGACGCTTCTTTTCTTTTGTCAGACGTTCGATCTCTTTGTCCACATCTACAAGATCTGAGAACGGAATAAAGATGGAAGCTTTTGAAATAACAGTCGATACAGCATCTTCTGCAATACCCTCTTTGTTCTTTTGAAGCTTCAGGTCAGAAGCAAACGCCAGTGCCATAAAGAATACTTTGCCTTTTTCAAAAATCGCTGCTACTTCATCGTCTTCTGTTACAACGATTACGGTTGCTTTTCTGCTTGGCGGTACATTCATTCCGTTTCTAAGGATACGGATGGACTTAACCGCTTCTTTCATAAGTTCAACGGCTGCTTCTTCCTCCGGATAAGCATTCTCTTTCGAAAATTCCGGCCACTTTGAAATCATGATAGATTCGTTGCTTTCAAGAATTCCTTCTGCATCTTTTAAATTACAGAAGATTTCCTCTGTAAGGAATGGCATATATGGATGTAAGAGCTTTAGTGCATCGGTCAGAACACTGCGAAGTGTCCAGATCGCTGCTTTCTTTGTCTCTGTATCATCACCGTAAAGTCTTGGTTTCACCATTTCGATATACCAGTCACAGAGTTCTTCCCAGATGAAATCATAGATCTTCTGTGCCGCAATACCAAGTTCAAACTTATCAAGCATATCCGATACATCTTTAGCAACAGAATTCATTTTTGATAAGATCCACTTGTCAGCCTGTGTTAAGGAAGCTTTGTCCACAGAAGAAACACAAGCATCCTCGCCCATCTGGTCCATGTTCATCAGGATAAAGCGGGAAGCATTCCATACTTTGTTAGCAAAGTTCCGGCTGGCTTCTACTCTCTCCCAGTAAAAGCGCATGTCATTCCCCGGTGCATTTCCGGTGATCAGCGTAAATCTCAGCGCATCTGCACCGTATTTATCAATTACTTCAAGAGGATCGATACCATTTCCAAGAGACTTGCTCATCTTACGTCCCTGGGAATCTCTTACCAGTCCGTGGAACAGAACCGTCTTAAATGGTCTTTCCTTCATCTGTTCAAACCCGGAGAAGATCATACGGATTACCCAGAAGAAGATGATATCGTAACCGGTCACAAGTACGTCGGTCGGATAGAAATATTTTAAGTCTTCTGTTATATCAGGCCAGCCAAGGGTCGAGAAGGGCCAGAGTGCTGAGCTGAACCACGTATCTAACGTATCCGGATCCTGTGTAAAATGATTCTTGCCGCATTTTGGACAGGTAGCCGGTGCGGTCTTGCTGACAACGATCTCTCCGCAGTCATCACAGTAGTAAGCTGGAATTCTGTGTCCCCACCAGAGCTGTCTGGAGATACACCAGTCACGGATATTGTCGGTCCAGTTATAGTATGCCTTGTCAAAACGCTCCGGAACCAGTTCGATCTCTTTGTTCTGAACCGCAGCCACAGCCGGTTTGATCAGTTCGTCCATTTTAACGAACCACTGTTGTTTGATCAACGGTTCAACGGTCGTCTTACAACGGTCATGTGTCCCAACATTATGTGAGTAATCCTCAACCTTAACCAACAGACCCATTTCTTCCAGTTCTTTTACAATCTGCTTTCTTGCTGCGTAGCGATCCATTCCTTCGAACTTTCCGCCGTTCTTATTGATGGTAGCATCATCGTTCATAATGTTGATCTCCGGCAGTTTATGACGCTTGCCGACTTCAAAGTCGTTCGGGTCGTGCGCCGGTGTGATCTTAACAACGCCGGTTCCAAAATCTTTTTCAACGTACGAGTCAGCAATGATTGGAATCTCACGGTCAACGAACGGAATCTTTGCAGATTTGCCGATCAGATGGGTATACCGCTCGTCTTCCGGATTCACCGCAACTGCCGTATCACCAAGCATGGTCTCCGGACGAGTCGTCGCAAACTGAATGAATTCATCCGTTCCAACGATAGGGTATTTGATGTGCCAGAAATGTCCTGCCTGATCTTCGTACTCAACTTCCGCATCAGAAATAGAAGTATGACATACCGGACACCAGTTAATAATACGGGAACCCTTGTAGATCATATCTTTTTCATATAATTTTACAAATACTTCCTCTACAGCTTTTGAACAGCCTTCGTCCATGGTAAAGCGCTCTCTGTCCCAGTCACAGGAAGAACCAAGCTTCTTTAACTGTCCGATGATGCGTCCGCCGTATTCTTCTTTCCATTCCCATGCACGTTTTAAGAATTCTTCTCTTCCAAGACTTTCTTTGTCGATTCCTTCCGCCTTTAACTTCTCAATGATCTTAACTTCCGTTGCAATGCTCGCATGATCGGTTCCCGGCTGCCAGAGCGCATTAAAACCCTGCATTCTCTTGTAACGGATCAGGATATCCTGCATTGTATTATCAAGGGCATGTCCCATGTGGAGCTGTCCTGTAATGTTTGGCGGTGGGATTACAATCGTAAATGGTTTCTTGCTCTTATCGACCTCTGCATGAAAATACTTTTTGTTCAGCCATTTTTCATACAGGCGTTCTTCAATGTCTTTCGGGTCATAATTCTTTGCCAGTTCATTCTCACCGGTTCTGCTCATTAAAAAATCCTCCTCAATATCTATATGCTGCTCTATAACTTGTAAGGTACTTATGTTTTGTTCTATAAAAG
>QKDK01000051.1 GCA_003252135.1 Clostridia bacterium | reverse complement strand
GGTAATAGTAATAAAGCACTATTAAAAAAGGAGTCAAAAGAGAATATAATACAAATATTATAATATATGGTAATTAAACTAAAAATAGTAATTAAAACGATTTACAATATAATTTTCAGCTTCAGTTTTATAAGTTCAATTGCGAGGAGTTTACGTTATAACAAAAATACAAGTCGGTTGAAAAATAATTAGCGTCTTCTGATTTAATAATTTTTGGTTCAAAATAAACAGTTCAACATTCTATCCGCCCCAATCTGCACTCGTCAAGACTCACACCTAACTTGCTCCAAACTCCACTATGCCTTGTCTTTTGCCATTCAATAATAGTATTCTTTGTTTTTAGCGAGCCAAACGAGAAACTAATTAAAATAACAAATACCTAAAATAGGTGATAAGGAGGATAAAATGAAAAAAAGATTACTCATTATCTTCATATTGTTTTCAACTTTTACATTCGTATGCGCTTGTCAAAAGAAATATTCTTTAAATATCTATGAATATAGTTCCATTTACGACAGCTCAATTGTTTTTAATTATACAGGCTTAGATTATGATGATGGGAGCATTTCTGCCTATAGTAACGATGAAATTGCAGGAGAGCATGATTTCACTATAAAAGGGATTCTATATAAAATGAAGTATATGAATACAGACAAACAAGAGTTTTTATCTTATGAAAAGGATAATTATAAGAATAATGACGGATTATCAATAAGTTGTAAAAAGAACACTGACGAAATAGTAGGAATATCTAGCTATACAGGGATTGATATGGGAAGTATAGATCAATCAAAAACACAGAATAGTTTTCAAAAATTGGCTGATACAATAATGAGCGACTATATTGTTATAAATGATTACAACTGTAGTTGTAATACAATGGTTACAGGTATTCAAAAAAATAATGACGGGACAACAAGCAGCATCGCGAATAATTACGACTATTTTTATGAAAAAGAAAAAGAAATCGAAGTATGTGAATATAAATTTACATACATGAAAATGATTGATGGATATCCAAGCAGTGATGCAGCAATTATTACAATAAATGAAGAAGGAAAAGTTCTTCAATTATATGTACTCGATATTTGTGCTTTTGAAAATAAGAGTTATCCTGATTTGTCAGAACAGGATGTTGAAAAGATAGTTAATAATAAGCTTTCCGAAAGTTGCCGAACCGATTATAGAATTATTGAGAATACAAATCAGTTGTGTTACGTTATGGGTTCTGATAAGAAGCCGGTTATTCTGGTTACAACATCTACGAAACTTGAAACAGAAACGAAAGGAATATTTACAGAAGAGACAGGAATGTATGTTATAACAATTGAGTAAATAAAATGTAGGTCTTTGGGATACTATACCAGCTAATTTACAAATTCGTCATAGCATAAAAACCTCCAAACAAAGGAGCAGCAACTAAGCTGCTATGTCGGTTTGGAGGTCTTTTTCAGCTTACACTCTTGTCAGGTCTGCTAAGGTTCCGTTAACTACTCGAAGGTAATCTGCAGGAGCCAGTTCGATCTGTGCACCGAGCTTACCGGCACTTACGATGATTTCAGAGAAAGCACCGGCGCTTGTATCCAGAAAAGTTGGATAGTTCTTCTTCATGCCGATGGCGGTACAGCCGCCGCGAATATAACCGGTAACTAACGTGATATTCTTTACAGGAATCATCTCGACTGATTTTTCATTGGCAGCTGCGGCTGCCTTTTTTAAATCAAGCTCCTGTTCGATGGGAATGACAAATACATAAAAATTCTTGCTCTTTCCCTCTGTTACAAGGGTTTTGTACATTCGCTCAGGGGGAAGACCGAGCATTTTCGCTGTCTGAAGTCCGTCTGTGAATTCCTTGCATTCATACTGGTATGACTTGTGGGAAATCTTATTCGACTCAAGTATCCGTATGGCGTTTGTTTTAATCTCTTTATCTTTCATAAGCGTATTCACCGCCTACCATCGTGAACAGGACGTTCGTATTCTTTATCTGGTCGGAAGGGATACAAAAGATATCCTGATCCACAAGGATAAGGTCAGCCTGGTAGCCTGCTTTAATTCGTCCAAGAATACCTTCGTCGAAATCTGAAAAAGCACTGCCTACGGTATAGGAATCAACGGCAGTCCAGATGTCAACGCATTCTTCCGGGAAGTAAGCCTCTTTTTCCGGATTCGCAGGATCTTTCCTCGTGATTGCACATTCAAGATTCAGGAACGGATTCATATTCTCGACCGGGCAGTCTGTACCGTACGATACCGGAATGCCAAGCAGCCCCATTGTCTTGAAGGCATAGGAGGTGCTTGCAAGCTCTCTGCCAACTCTGGATTCTACGATATAGAGGTCACTGGCGAGAAAAACAGGCTGGATAAGTGCATGTATTTTATGTGCTGCCATTCGTTCAAGCAATGGAAGATCGGTGATCTGGCAATGCACTACTCCGTGACGTAGAGGATTCTCTTTCTTTGCGGTCACAGCCTCAAAGCAGGTGACAACAGTATCGATGGCACCGTCGCCGATGGCATGAACTACGACCTGAAGGCCATTAGCTGAAGATTTGCTGACATAAGAAGCCATATCAGTCGGCGGAACAAGGCGGATACCTAAAAGATTGGGAGCAGATGCTGGAGCATCCTTATAAGGGATACGCATGAAAGCTGTCTGTGAGCCAAGGGAGCCGTCTGCAAAAAGCTTGAGAGGTCCCATTTTATAGTATGGTTCAATCAGTATTTTTCCGGTCGTAAGCCCGCGGCTGACATATTCGTCAAGATCTGATTCTTCTTCAATCCCGGACTGCTGACGGATGCGAAGCAGGAGTCCTTTATCATAGAGCTTTTTATAGACCCGAAGGTACTGGTCAAGATTTTTACCATTCACATCATGACTGGCAACTGTTGTAAGACCGCAGGACAAAGCATGTGAACAGGCAAAGGCGAGATTCTGCTCAAGCTTTTCATCTGTGATGGGTGGTATGGTTTGCGTTATCAGATTCATAGCATCTTCCCGTATAAGGCCAGTGGGTATGCCGTTCTCGTCTGTATCGACCTGACCGCTTTCGAGAACAGGAGCCTCTTTAGCAATGCCGGCCATCTCAAGAGCTTTTGTATTACAGCACATGATATGAAAGCAGCGCCTGTTGAAGATGATGGGATTGGTATCTGATATCTGATCCAGATCGTGACGATTCGGAAAACGGTGTTCATCAGTGAACTGCTCCTGGTTCCAGCCCATTCCATAGATAATGTCATCAGGTCCTGGCTGCAGACGTTCGAGCTCCTTCTTACTATGCGAGATCATGTCCCTGATCGATGTAATCTTGTCCAGCTGAATGGTCTGTGCTTCTTTGCCGAATATACTTAGATGCATATGTGTGTCGTGGAAGCCGGGCAAAAGAAGATTCCCCATGGCATTAGTCCTTACGGCATCACTATCTGCTGCTGCCAGAACTTCTTCATTGGTTCCGGTCATTGCTATCCTGTCATCTTTGATCAGTACTGCCTGTGCAAATGTCTCCCTTTCCAGATATACTTTTGCGTTATAGATTACTTTTTCCATTGCCCCTCCATTCTGATGAAAAACTTAAAGTCCAAATGATTATAATTTTCTATTATATAAAATAGCTGCGTTGTCATCAAGATTATTTCCGTTATATTTTGCCTAATAATCTAAAGTTTTGTACATAAAAGCCGATAATGATTACATATAACACAATCTGTTGTGGTGATTGAAGGGGAAAAACATGAGAATCGGCACCATAGAATTTGCATCGCGGGCTGAATATAATGCAGGTCTGCGGGATTATAACAGAATACAGAGATTGAAGCTGCAGTATGATCTGCAAGATCAAACTGTGGCAGCAAAGTTATATAAAGAGCTGAAGCAGCAGACATTCTTCTTTGAGACAGAAGTCGGGAAGAATTTTATACGGGGACTGGCAGAGGAGCTTGGTCCTTCCGGTCGTGGTCTGGGCGTCGGTATTGCAAGGCGCGTCTATCAGGAACCAGAAGAGCTAAACCAGAAGATTCAGGATAAAGCTGAGAAAAAGAGCAGAAGCATCAGAGAGCAAAAGCTGACAAAGACAAAATATCCTGCGGCAGCAGAAACCAAAGCAGTTCCAGTAAGCCGTATCAGTGTGATTTCTTATCTTAATACAGCGCAGACAGAAGGTAATAAAGATAACTATAAAGAGCACATTGAGGGAAAAGAACGGTCGCAAAACTTGACAGAGCAAAAGAGCTCTGCAGCCGTAAAGAATCATGAAGATTCGCAGAATGCAGAAAGATTACAGAATAGCACGGCTGCGCAGGACACCGCAAAACAGCCAAAGAAGAAGTCGATATTTTTTGAAAAGCCTTTAAAGATTGCCGCCTTGTTATCTTCTCTGGTCATTCTGTTCTGTATTGTTGACGAAGCATTTTACAGATATCAGATCTACCAGAGCGGGGTCAAAATTCAACAGCTGCAGGAAAGTATCCTGACACCGATTACGACGGTATCAGAAGAAAGTGCTGTGATACTTGATAAGATTGCACTTGCATCAAGTGAGAATGCAGTAATTCAGACAATGGATCTGAACAGTACGCAGGATGCCGCAGAGGAAGCGGAACCGGAAGTTTTGTATGAATACAGTGCTCTGTATGAACGGAATCCGGATCTGATTGGCTGGATCGAGATACCGGGAACGATTGTCAATTACCCTGTCATGCAGACAAAAGAGGATCAGAATTTTTATCTCCGGCGTGACTTTGACAAACAGGATGATGTAAGCGGACTGCCATTTCTGGATGCACGCAGCGATATTCTTGATAGGACAACGAATCTGCTGATCTACGGTCATAATATGAAGAATGGTTCCATGTTCGCGACACTTTTAGAGTACAAAGATCAGGATTTTTATAATGAACACAAGACCATCGTGTTCAATACAATATATGAAAAAGCAGAGTACGAGATCGTTGCAGCATTTCAGTCTGCTATAGCAGATGTTGATGAGGATGTATTTCGGTATTACAACTTCATTGATGCAGCAACAAAAGAGGAGTTTGACAGCTTTATAAGCAGTATCAGTGCACTGACGGAATATGATACCGGGGTGCATGCAGAATATGGGGATGAACTGATAACATTATCGACTTGTGATAAGTCAGTAGATGAAGATGGCCGGTATGTGGTCGTTGCCAGAAAAATAACAGATCAGTGAGTTTATGAAAAAGAACTGGTATCAAAATAAGGAACACCGGTACAGTAAACACCGGTACAGTAAACACCGGTACAGTAAACATCGGTACAGTGAACATCGGTACAGTGAACACCGGTACAGTGCACACCGGTACAATTGATATCAGCACGACCGACATCAGTATGATAGATATGGGAGGAATGAAGATGCTAAGGAAGTTGAGAGGATTTTTAGGACTGCTGCTGGCAGCTGTTATGATTTTATCTGGATTGCAGCAGACAATGATCGCGAAAGCAGCCCTGAGTGAGTATGAGGTTGACTATGATGTATATAACCTTTGGGTCGATGATGTGCCGGATGGTATATATGATTCGGGTTATATAGCAGCGAAGCTTGATAAGTCAAGTCTTGATCCGGACAATTACATACTTTCATTGCTGGATGATGCAATCTCCATGGATACAGTGAAAAAAGCTATAACAGCGAACGGAATCAGTACTTCAAAATACAGTTATTTCGGTATGGATGTCACCCTGTACAAATATAATGAGGATGAAGGCGATTACTATGCTTCCACAGATTCCGGCGTATCTATCGTCTGCCCTATGCCGGATAATTTCCTGAGCTATGATGATTATGGTGATCCGGTGATGGATACTGCATCATTCAAAGTAGTATCCGTAAATGCCAGCGGTAAGATGTCAAATGTGGATTTTAAACTGGTCAATGTTGACGGAATCATCTGTGCAATGTTCGATGTAACAAGCTATGTGACCTATGGTTTTTACGTGAAGTCACCTGCAACGACCAGCACACCGACACCAAAAGCAACCAGTACTCCGACACCAAAACCAACCAGCACCCCGACACCGAAGCCGACCAGCGCTGTGACATCGACACCTGTTCCCACTGCAAAAGCAGTAAGCAGTGATGCAGTGACTGCACAGGACGCTGTCAAGGATACTTCACCAAAGACAGGTGATGATCACTCTGGTTCCGGTCTGCTGATAGCCGGCGGAATATCAGCGGTCATACTTGGTATCTATGTATTCTTTTCAAAAAAACGATAAACCAAAACGCTAAACCAAAGATAAATATTAAGAAGCTCATACAAACGCGGATGAAAGCATAAAAAGTAAAAGCATACAAAGGTAAAGCATACAGGTACATTCCCTGTGTGCTTTTACTCATTATGTGTGATGTCATAAAACGGCATCATGTTTTGAAGTGTGACTGCAGAGAGGTGAACAAATGCATTAAACACAGTGCATTGAACTTTGTCGTTGTTCTTTCTTGACACTGCCTGCCTGCTTTGATAAACTTGATTAGAATATGTTCTATTGGTTAGATGGAATAAGATAGGAGCAACGAAATGAAAGCAGACAGTATATTGTTTGATTTGGATGGAACCATATGGGATTCGACAGAACCGGCTGCCGTTGTCTGGAACCAGGTCGCAAAGGAGAATCCTGCCATAAAAGATAATGTTACCAAAGAAGAGCTGAAAAAAGTATATGGTCTTCCCTTAGAGGAGATTGCACGAAGGATCTTTAAAAGCGTGCCGGATGAGGTCGCACAGGAAACCATGGAAATATGCGTAGTCAGACAGAATCCATATTTTCTGGAACATAAAGGTGCTCTGCTTGGCGATGTAGAAGATGTTCTGAAACAGTTAAAGGATCGCGGATACAAGATGTTTATCATCAGTAACTGCAGAGCCGGTTATATCGAAGCGTTTCTTGAGGCATGGAAGTTCTCTTCCTATTTTGAGGATATTATCTCCCCGGGAATCAGCGGAAAGCTGAAAGCGGATAACATTCGCATTATCAAAGATAAATGGCAGCTGAAGTCTCCTGTTTATGTGGGAGATACCAAAGGCGACGGTGATGCTTCTTTTGAAGCCGGCGTTCCGTTCGTATTTGCAAGATATGGTTTTGGAGCAACAGAGCAGTTCGATGCAGTGGCAGATTCTTTTGAAGCGTTACTGGAAGAACCCTGGACTGCGATCTGACATAAGGCAATAAGAATCAGATAGATCAATATATGATTTGAATTAAGATAATGATATGTACAAATACAATATGAATAACAGATGAGAGGTAGTAATTATGTTAGACGGTAAGAAATCACTGTTCAGCGGTATGCAGGCAACCGGAAACCTGACACTTGGGAATTACCTTGGTGCATTGAAGAACTGGGTCACCCTGAATGAAGAATACGAATGTTTCTATTGTGTAGTAGACGAGCACTCCATCACAGTCAGACAGGATCCGGCAGAGCTTCGCAAACGCGCACGCGCACTTCTGACCCTCTACATTGCGGCAGGTCTTGATCCGAAAAAGAACTGCATCTACTATCAGTCCCATGTATCGGCTCATGCAGAGCTGTCATGGATACTGAACTGCTATACTTATATGGGCGAGCTCAACCGCATGACGCAGTTCAAGGATAAATCGGCAAAGCACACCGATAACATCAACGCAGGACTTTATACATATCCGGTACTTATGGCAGCAGATATCCTGCTGTTCCAGTCGGATGTAGTCCCGGTAGGAAGTGACCAGCTTCAGCACCTTGAGCTGACAAGAGATGTTGCAATGCGTTTCAATAACCTGTATGGGGATGTCTTTACAATTCCGGAAGCATATCTTGGAAAAGTCGGAGCTCGTATCATGAGTCTGCAGGATCCGGAGAAGAAGATGTCAAAATCTGATGAAAACCCCAATGGAAGTATCTATCTGATGGATGATACCGATACTATTATACGAAAATGCAAACGTGCGGTGACTGATTCTGATAACCAGATCCTGTACAGCGAGGATAAGCCGGGAATTCGCAACCTGATAGATATCTATTCCGCAACGACAGGGCTTTCAAAAGAGGAAGTAGAGAAAGAATTTGACGGCAAAGGGTATGGCGACTTCAAGCTTGCAGTCGGTGAAGCGATTGTCAGTGTATTGAAACCGCTTCAGGATCGTTACAATGAACTGACTGCAGATAAAGTATTCATCGATCAGATGATAAAAGAAAATGCAGAAAAAGCTTCCTACTATGCGAATAAGACACTTCGCAAGGTTCAAAAGAAGGTAGGTTTTCCGGAAAGAATACGGTAAGGTAAGCTGCAATATATAAACCATATAAAAACAAGGAGAAGGATGAATGTCATCCTTCTCCTTGTTGATATACTGCTGTCAGTTGGCAGCCTTTACTTTGATCCAGAGCTCTGCAAGCTTTTGTTTAAGAACAAGATTATCCTCAAATACTTCATCAAGTGCATAATTCATACGGGGGAGATAAGCTTCATTATCAGCATACAAGCCGCCTTCTGCAGTTACATCGGCAAGCACCTGAGCATTTGGAGATGCATATCCTACGGTCTCTGTGTTATCAAGAGAAGCATCATAGGTCAGTACATAATTGATAAATTCATATGCAAGCAAAGGATTTTCCGCATTTGCCGGTATAACCATGGAATCACACCAGAGATTGGTGCCTTCTTCCGGTACATAAAAGCTCATGTCTTCATTTTCATCAAGAATTGTTGTTGCGTCACCGCTGTAAACTATGGCAAGATCCTTATCACCGTTCATCATGTAATCGATAACTTCATCCGTAACATAAACAGGATCCATGGTATTATTCAGTTCGACAAGCCACTGATACGCTTCCTGGATCTGCTGGTCATCTTCTGTGTTAGCAGAGTAACCTAATGCTTTGAGAGCAATCATAAAGGAGTCGCGTTCAGAATCATACATGTAGATCTGGCCCTTATATTTGGTATCCTTCATAATGGCAAAGCCTTCATTTTCAAGATCTGCCACATCTACATTATTCGTGTTGTAAACGATGCCGACATTTCCCCACATATAAGGGATCGAATAGGTGTTTTCCGGATCAAAGGCAAGATTCATTACAGCATCGGACAGATTGCTCATATTAGGGAGCTTTGTCTTGTCTAGTGCAAGCAGGGAACCGTCACTGATCAGACGCTGGATCATATAGTCGGACGGTACCAGTACATCATAGGATTCGCCGGACTGCAGCTTTGTATACATCATCTCATTGGAGTCATAGTATTCGATGATAACTTTGACACCAAATTCATCCTCAAAATTTGAAATCAGGTTCTCTCCCATGTATTCTCCCCAGTTATACAGCTTCAGGGTCGCAGAACCGTACTTTTCAATGGCTTCTTTTGACTTTGCTGATCCGCAGCCGGAAAAAGAGGAAACGATCAGCGCTGTCAGCAGAACAGAAATTAATAGTTTTTTCATTCGTACATCTCCTTGTTTTTCTGTGTTTTATTTTTTTTATCTATAAGTGCCGGTATGATATTAGCCAGTAAGAGCACTACAGTCAGTATGATGATGATCAGGGTGGAAAGTGCATTTATGGAAGGATTCACGCGCTTTGACATGGTGTAGACCGTGATGGAGATATTCGATACACCGTTGCCGGTCACAAAGTACGATATAATAAAGTCATCAAAGGACATCGTAAAGGCAATCAGAGCACCGGAGATAATACCCGGCATGATCTGCGGAACGATGACCTTGATCATGGCCTGCCAGGGGGTTGCACCAAGATCCATGGCTGCATCGGCAAGGTTCGGGTTCAGTGATCGGAGCTTTGGATTGATGCTCAGGATTACATATGGTATACAGAACATAATATGCGCAGCCAGCAGGGTCAGAAACCCTTTCTTCATATGCAGGGCACTGAAGAACATGAGGAGTCCGATAGCGGTCACGATTTCAGGATTCATGATCGGCAGCTCATTGACCTGTTCAACGAGGTTCCTGATCAGTCTGCGTGATTTCGAAAGCCCGATAGCAGTGATGGTGCCGATGATGGTGGAAATCACGGTAGCAAGGACAGCAATGAGGATCGTGTAAAATACCGATCCCATCATGGTGTCATCATGGAACATCTTTTCATACCATTGCAGGGAAAAGCCGCTTAAGTTCGTCAGCGATCGGGAATCATTAAAGGAAAAAATAATGATGTACAAAATCGGAGCATAGAAAAATATTAAAAGTGCAATCATAAATATTTTGCGATGCAGCTTCATCTTCATATTACAGTACCCCCGTTTCTGACTGCTCGCCGCGGTCGACCTTCCTTGTGAGATACATGGAGACCATAATGATCAGCGCCATGATCAGAGAGATCGCCGACCCAAAGTTCCAGTCTCCCGAGGTCAGGAACTGTGACTCAATGACCGTACCGATCAGTACATACTGTCCGCCGCCAAGAAGCTTTGGAATAAAGAAGCTTGAAACCGCAGGCAGAAAAACAAGGGTGATACCGCTGATAATGCCGGGCAGAGAAAGCGGCAGGGTCACCCGCAGAAAGCTTTCGAACTTGTTAGCACCAAGATCGCTGGCTGCCTCGATCAGACTGTGATCCATTTTCGTCAGTGAGGTATAGATCTGAAGTATCATGAACGGAATAAAGTTATAGACCATGCCCAGAACAACGGCAAAATCGGTATGGAGCATGGTGAGCGGACTGATGCCGAATACACCAAGGATCGAATTGATGATTCCGTCGTCCTGCAGGATACCGATCCAGGCATACGTACGCACCAGCATATTGATCCAGGTCGGTATGGTGATCAGCAAGACCCATCGCATCTTTACTTCTTCCTGTGATTTTGAAATAAAGTAGGCAGCCGGATATCCGATCAGGATGCATACAATGGTCGTCTCAATGGCTACACGCAGGGAACGCCAGAGCACCTCGAGAAAGATCGTGTCGCTGAAGAACTTTTTAAAATTCTCCAGTGTGAATAAAAAGGTGGTAACATCGTTGCCCTTTCTGGTAAAGGCGTATAGTACGATCAGCAGCATGGGAACCAAAATCATGATGCTGATCCATATAATATAAGGATATGTCATTTTTCGAAACTGTTTCAAGGTGTCCGCCCATCATACTGAATGTGCAAAGCTGCTGATTCAGTCGTCAAAATTGCTGTTTTGGAATGATACTGGTGCTTTATGGCTTATATCTTTGACATTATATGCAGGTCTTCCGGTGAGAAGCTTAGGCCTACTACTGTACCGACTTCAGCTTTGTCGGTGGTGTCTATCATATACTGATACCCTTTGGTCTTGAAGGTCACATTATATACGCCGGGAACAATGGTAGCGGGGTCAAAATTGTATTCGACATCTGTGATCTCTACCGAGGTGCCGTCCTCGAGATCCCAGGCGGTAGCATTTGCCCAGGTCTTCAGATCGGTATCAAGAACGATACTTTCCTGGATTTCGTCTACTTTTTTGTGGAACTTCACGGCATAGATCTCTTCCTGATAATCTTCGTTCACAACGCGGTTGACATCGGAGACGATCATATTAACAGTGACCTCTGTACCGGAGGAAGTCCTGAAGGTGACAGGATAGGTGCCGTTTACCGGGAGCACCTCGTATTCTATCTTGGAGATGGAGATTCGCTCTTCGCTTTCTATATCCCAGGCCTGTGCATCCGCACGGTCTACGATGAAGGCATCATTCAGGTCCTCGATATCCACCACATCAATATAGAAATCATTAGCACTCATCATTTCGCCTGCATCTTCATTAATGACTGGTTTATCGTTTGATACATACATCTTTACGGTTATACTGGAGCCGGAGGTGGTTTCGACGATTGTCTCGTAGTGGACGCCTTTGAACAGAACGGATTTCACAACACCCTTCAGCTTGCCGCTGCGCGGACCGACGATATCGAGGTCTTCCGGGCGGATGATGATATCAACACGTTCATTTTTTGAAAAGCCTTTATCAACACATTCAAATACCTTGTCCTCGAACATGACCTTATTGTCATCGACCATAACGCCTTCTACAATATTGCTTTCTCCAATAAAGCGTGCAACATATTCATTGATCGGTTCATTGTAGATATCAGTCGGGCTCCCGATCTGCTGGATCTCGCCTTCCTTCATGACCACGATTTTGTCGGACATCGTCAAGGCTTCTTCCTGATCATGTGTTACATAGATAAAGGTTATTCCGACCTCCTGCTGTATCTTCTTCAGTTCGTGCTGCATTTCCTTGCGAAGCTTCAAGTCAAGAGCGCCAAGCGGTTCGTCAAGCAGCAGGACACCCGGTTCATTGACAAGGGCGCGGGCAATGGCAACGCGCTGCTGCTGGCCGCCGGACATCTCTGCAACACCTCGCTTGCTGTACTCTTCCAGACCAACGAGCTTGAGCATACGCTTAACCTTTTGTTCTATGATATCCTTCGGCTCTTTTTTGATCTTCAGGCCAAAGGCAACATTATCAAAAACATTCATATGAGGAAACAGTGCATACTTCTGGAAAACGGTGTTGAGGTCACGTTTATATGGCGGGAGCTTTGTGATATCTTCATTATCAAAGATCACTGTACCCTGTGTCGGTTCAAGAAAGCCTCCCAGTATACGAAGAAGTGTTGTCTTGCCGCAGCCGGAAGGACCAAGCAGTGTGACGAACTCATTCTCGTAGATGTCAAGATTGATCCCTTTTAATACCAGCTGTCCGTCGAATTCCTTCACTATATTTTTGAATTGTATTAATTTTCTCATGTGGCTCCTCGTTTCTATAACTGATTAATATGGCTGTTGCTCATGAAATAAGTAAAATCTATGCTTTTTAGAATAACGGCGGTGTCGATACCCACAGAATGCGTGCTGCGGTCTTGCCTTCATTTCTGATCTGATGAAATTCTTTCCCCTTCAGATAGAAGGTCTCACCTTTTTTCAGATGATACTTCTTTTCAGCATGAGTAAGCAGTACGGAACCGTCCACCACGTAGCCGAATTCCTCTCCGCTGTGCGGGGATACTTCAAAGGATTCTCCGCCGGGAGGAAGCTCCATCATGATCGGCTCCATCTCGTTCTTCTGCGTGTTCGGCACGATCCAGTGAATGGTGCATTGCTCTCTCTCGTCGGTAAAGAAATCCCGCTTCTGGAATGTGATCTTGTCCTGCTTTTCATCCTTAAAAAAGTCTGAAAGTGAACTGCCGAGCGCTTCCAGAATATCGTTGAGGGTTGCGATGGAAGGTGAAGTCAGATCACGTTCCAGCTGGGAGAGAAATCCCTTTGTCAGCTCACAGCGCGAAGCAAGTTCCTCCAGTGTAAGATTTTTCTGCATTCTCAGCTGTTTTACTTTGTGTCCGATTTCCATAAATCCACCTCTCTTGGCGCTTACAGCGCTTATGAAGATACTTTTATATGCTTTGCGAGTTCACTAATGCTAAACAAGCAAATTGGTTTCACTAAACTGATATTATACTGATTTCATAGGGAAATGCAAGGGTTAATTAAAATATTTTGTTTAGTAAGACAAAACTTTTTTCACTTTTGCGAAAGTATATGTGCGGCTGGTCAGACAATAAAAAAGCTCTGCCTGCATGCTTTTCACATACGAGGCAGAGCTTAACGCCGCTTTATGCCAGCGGCTGTGATCAATATGATTTATTTGGTGCCGTAGATACGGTCTCCTGCATCGCCAAGACCCGGCAGAATGTAACCGTGCTCGTTCAGCTTGGTGTCGAGTGCTCCGATGTAGATATCAACATCAGGATGTGCTTCCTGCAGACGTTTTACACCTTCAGGTGCGGCGATCAGGCAAAGGAAACGAATCTTTTCGATCCCTCTCTTCTTTAAAAGATCGATAGCTGCCACGGCAGAACCGCCAGTCGCAAGCATCGGGTCAACAAGAAAGATATGACGCACTGCCGCATCACTTGGCATCTTGCAGAAATACTCCACAGGTTCAAGGGTCTCTTCATCACGATACAGTCCGATATGTCCCACTTTTGCATTCGGGGTGAGATTAAGGATACCGTCAGCCATATGAAGGCCGGCACGCAGAATCGGAACGACACAAAGTTTTTTGCCGGCGATTTCTTTCACCGTCGTCTTCATCAGCGGTGTTTCGATTACCTTGTCCGCAAGCGGAAGATCACGGCTTGCTTCATAATAGATCAGACCTGCAACCTCTGCGACAAGAGCACGGAACTCTTTGGTAGAAGTTGTTTTCTTTCGCATAATACCAATTTTATGCTGGATCAGCGGATGATCCATAATAATGACTTTAGACATAATTGCCTCCTGAATGTATACTGCAAATCCTGATTTCACATGATGGAAATGATGGTCTGCAGATATTTTTTATAGTATAGCAAAAAAACATAATTTATAAAAGGGGGAATTGATTTTTTTCGTCTGATTTACTATAATTAAGTAAATATGGGCTTTTATACAGGATAAAGAGCGCATTTTGTTTCCAGTTGACATGTTTTGCCTTGGATATGGAGAAGACTATGCAGCAGGTAATAGTAAAAACGCATGACACCAGAATTCTTGTTGTTGATGATAATGAAGTGAACCGGATGATTGCACAGACCATTCTTGAACAGTATGAAGTCAGAGTGGATCTTGCAGAAAGTGGTATGGAAGCAATTGACAAAATCAAAAGAAACTTTTATGATTTAGTTATTCTGGATTATCTGATGCCTTCTATGGATGGATTAGCGACAGCACAGGAGATCAGACAGCTGCCGGGTGACAATTCCGACGTCAGTATTGTGGTCTTTACAGCCAATCATCCGAAAGAAACACTGGAGGTATTCCGCAGGACAGGAGTAACGGATGTCCTTTTGAAGCCGATCGAACCGAACGCACTGACAAGAATATTACTCCGGTACATACCGCAGAGCAAGCTGATCGATCCGGAGGAAGCCGTACTCGAGCTGGAAGAGCTTGAGGAGGATAATGCGGCAGCGACAGGAGAGACCCCTGAGTTCATCAGTCATCTCTGCCAGTTTTTAAAGGAAGTGGACGGCCTTGACTGCATGACCGGTATGTTTTATGCCATGAATGATGAAGATAACTATTACAGAGTACTGAAAGCTTCCCTGGAGGCTGTCATTACAATGTCAAAGCGTCTGAATGAGTTCTGTCAGCACAGTCCTGCGCACAGCCTCGGAAAGCAGAAAAGCACATCAGGTAAAAAGCATTCTGTGTATGGACTGGAAGAAGTTCACATGGATGCCCATGCCCTGAAGGGAATCTTTGCGAGCATCGGACTTGACGCGCTCTCACAGGCGGCAGCAGAGATTGAAAGAGCAGTCGAAAAGGACGACAGGAATTACCTCACAGAGCAGCTGCCGGATCTGATACTATGGATCGATCAGGTCTTTCAGGATATCGATGCTGCTGTGAGACAATATGAATCATTACTGGTTCCTATGAAAGATGAACCAAGCCAGAGCATGTGCAGAGAGGACTATGAAGAGCTGATCGAAGATACGCTGATGCATGTTGCCAGATATGAGATAGAAGCGATACTGAACAATCTGGAAAGACTAAAAAGATCGACCCTGGATCCTGTTTCTAAGGAGAATATAGAAAAAGCGATCAGTGCGGCACATATTTTTGATTACAGAATGATTGAAGAAAGACTGAAGCTTGCAGAATATCGCTGAGGCTTTATATTACTGAGGCTTAGAACCCTCAAGAACCTAAAAAAGGGCAGAGGAGAAGCCCGGTAGAGGGGGAGGGTAACTGCCGGGCTTGTTTTATGAAAAAAATTATCGTATAAGCTTTTTAGGTGGTACAAGTGTTAATCAATGTCTGTGTTCTATTGGTTTGTTATCTTATGAATTCATTATAAAAGTGAAATATGAGTATAGTATGGATAAGTTATGAACATTGTGTGAATATTTTCAAAGTTTTTACCAGACGTGAAACAATCAGTCAAATATACAGGAAATGCACTGATTTTACGTGAAGCAAAGGAGACAGTAAAGGAATGGGAAGTGAATTTCAAAAGTTAATCAGAAAAGTGTTTGGAAAAAAAGCATATGTTAAATATGCAGCGTTCGTGCGGAATAATATCCGAAGAAGGACAGAAGAGAGCAAGACCGTATATAATGAGATCAATCGGGGCCTTGAGGGAGTCAATCAGGACATCCTGCAGGCTATGCACGATCAGCTGACAGAGGTCATGGTCGATGTCGTAAAGATCGGCAGGAACTTTACGCTGGCAGCCGGAACCTGTATTGCTGCGGTAGCATTTATACTGATCATGGCACTTGACTATCCTGTCACCGTGATCTCGATTTCCCTGATCAGCCTGGTATTTTTGTATAAGCTGTACGAATTTTTGGTGAACAAATTCTGCTACGTGGATGCCAGAATCATTCTGGTGTACAAAACAGTGCTGGAAAATCGAATTAATATGAAAAAGGAAGAAGAGTCTGGAGAACAGATCTAGACAGAAAATAACGATTATAAACGTGTAAACAAATGGAAAAAACACAAGAATTAGAT